>JBBSMO010000524.1:0-2697 GCA_038233155.1 Longimicrobiales bacterium | reverse complement strand
TATTCTAGCGGCGGCGTGGGGAGCGGCGCTGCTCGCATCCGCGGCGGCGGCGCTCGCCGTGGCACCGGAAGATGGCGTCCGTAACCCCGGCTTCTTCTCTCGGATGATGCAGTACGACCGCGATCTGGTCGATGTCGCTCCTCTGTTCTACGCCCCGCTCGCGCCCCTGCTCGCGTCGATCGCAGCGGGCGTGTTCGTGGCGTTGGACCCCGGCGTTGCGCGCTTCTGCGCGACTCTGGCTCTCGCGCTCGCGGCTGCCGCCTTCGCCGCGGCGCCCTTCGCGAAGGCACTTCCGAGATTCGCCGCCAAAGCGGGTGAGATGGCGTTCGTGCCGCCGCCGGCTGCTACCGAGGGTGGCCTGGCTCCCCGCAGAGGCGTAGCGCGGCTGCTGCCGGTGGCAGTCGCGAGCGCCTGGGCGAGGGACCGGCTGGTCATAGAGCGCCGGCACCGGTGGGCGCTGACACTGATCTGGCCGGTCGCGATCATCGGCGGAATTGCAATTGCGCGGCTGGGCGCGCGGCCCGAAATCCGCCAGCTCGTGATGCTCGCGGGCGGGACGTTGCTGCTCGCGCAGGCGGGTGCGGTGCTGGCGCTCGGCCGGGCGGAGCGAGCCGGAACGCGTTGGCTGGACCGCGCCGTCGGGCTCGGCGCGGCGAGGCGCTGGCTGGCACGGCTGGCGCTGGGAACCGGGCTGTCGCTTTGGCTGACCGTGCCGTTCTCCCTCACCTGGTCATGGTGGACGCCCGCCCCCGGCTGGCTTTGGCTTGCGGCGGGCGGGGCAACCGCGGCTGTCGGTGCTGCCGCCTCGCTGCTCGCGGCGGGCCGTTGAGCGCGCCTCCGCTCGAGGTGCGGGCGCTTCGCAAAGCCTACCGCCGCCGCCCCGTGTTGCAGGATCTGTCCTTCTCCGCCGCGCCGGGCGAAGCGGTCGCCATCGTCGGCTCGAACGGGGCAGGGAAGTCGACATTGCTGGGCTGCATCACCGGAGACCGGCTGCCGGATGGCGGCTCGGTCCGGGTGTGCGGCACCGACCCGTTTTCGGATCTCCCGTCCGCCGCGCGGTGTATGGGCTTCGTCCCCGAGCAGCCGTTCCTGTATGGCGAACTGACGGTCGGTGAAATGCTCGGCTTTGTAGCGGCCGCACGAGCTCTCGGCGATGCCGCCGCCACCGAGCGCGACCGCTTGCTCGAGCTGCTGCAACTCGACAGCGCTACCGGGCTGCTGTGCCGCGAGCTGTCACAGGGCATGGGCCGCAAGGTCGCTTTGATCGTCGCGCTCCTGCATCAGCCACGCTTGCTGGTGCTGGACGAAGCGCTGAACGGGCTGGACCGCGTCGCCATCGAGCGGGTGATTGCCGAGCTGGATGCCCGCCGTGCCGCCGGAGCCGCCGTGCTCCTGTCGAGCCATGACCTCGATTTTCTCGCCCAATGGTGCGACCGCGGCCTCTTGCTGGGCACGGGCGCCCGCTGGCGGAATTTGTCGGGTGAGGATTGGGGGCAGTGGCGGCAGGAGCCCGGCCTGTGGAGCGCGGCGGATGGATCGCCCGCACATTCTTGAACCTCGAGGTACACAGATGAATATACGTCGCATGCGTTTCTTCCCCCTGCTGGCGCTGCTCGCCACGCTGAACGGCTGTCTCGGAGCCATTTACCGGCAGCCGGTGGTGACTCTGGAAAGCGTGCAGCTCGGCGGCCTGGGGCTGACTGGTGGTACGCTGCTGGTGAACCTAGGGGTGATGAACCCCAACAGCTTCGCCCTGAACGCTAACCAGCTCCAATATTCTCTGCAGCTAGGAGATGCGGATGTTGCCGAAGACACCGTCTGGCTCGACTTCGCGGATGGCGTGTACGAGCGCGGCTTCACCGTGAACGCGCGCGATTCTGCCACCGTGCAAATCCCGGTCGAGTTCAGCTACGCCGGCCTGGGCGGTGCCGCGAGTTCGATTCTGCGCTCGGGCACCTTCAACTACCAGGCGCGCGGCGCGGTGGATGTGAACACACCGCTCGGAACCCGGCAGGTGCCTTTCCGCAAGAAGGGCGTGTTCACCCTGCTCGGCAACCGGTGACACTGCTCCGCTTCACCGGCGTGGGCCGCGAATTTGGCCCGCGCTGGGTGCTGCGCGATGTGAGCTTCGATGTTTCCGCGGGTGACCGCTGGGGGATCACCGGCCGCAACGGGGCGGGTAAAACCACCCTGCTGCGGCTGGTGTTGGGCGAGGACGAAGCCACCGAGGGCGAGATTTGGCGGCACCCCGGTCAGACATTTTCCTTGCTTCGGCAGGGAGATCAAGAGGCCCGCGCCGCGGGCGGGGAAGGGCAAACCGTTTACTCCGCCGCCCTGCGCCCTTTCGCATCTCTGCTCGCCATCGAGCGGCGGATGCACGCCACTTGGGAGGCGCTCGCTGGCTTGGACTCTCACTCCGCCGGGGCGCTCGAGCTGCTCGCCCGCTACGACCGCGATCTAGAAGAATTCCGCCGCGCCGACGGCTACGCCTTGCGGGCTCGAGCCGAGGCCACCCTGCAGGGGCTGGGTTTCCCAGAGGCGCAGTGGCAAACGGCGCTGCCGGCGCTCAGCGGCGGCGAGCGCGGCCGTTTGCGCCTGGTGCAGTCGTTGCTCGCCGCGCCGGACGGGTTGCTGCGGGACGAGTCGACCACCCACCGCGACCTCCCCCGCCGCGAAGCGCGCGAGGAGGGGCGCGCG
>JBBSMO010000523.1:0-2699 GCA_038233155.1 Longimicrobiales bacterium | reverse complement strand
GCGGGAGATCCGGCGGCAATCGAAGCGGTGCTGCGGCACTCGTTCCGCAGTCAATTTCACGCCCCGGAACTTGCGAGCCCTCTCGACTTCCACATCGAGCCGGACTACCGTGAACGCAGCCGCCAGTTCGGCTATCTGATGCCCGAACTAGTTGGATACGATCTAGTCGACCGGCTGCGCACGGTCCAGATCCCGGCACTCATCATATATGGCGCGGAAGAGCCGGGGCTGGGGATTGGCGGAAAGGTGCTTCGCAACTCACTTTTGAGTTCGACAGTGGTCTCCATTCCGGAGGCCGGACATTTCCCGTTTATAGAACGGCCGGCGCTCGTTGATTCGGCGATCCGCGAGTTCCTCGCGACCGTCGCCGCTAAACCGTGAACACAGCACGTGCAGCGATTCGCGATCTGCCTTGCGAACGCCGAAACGGAGTGATGCGGATATGACGCAGACAATCGATACGGACCTCACGAGCCGCGCGTTCAACGCGAATCCCTTTCCGCTGTTCGCGCAGCTTCGGGCGGATGCGCCGGTTTGCCGGGTCCCCCTGCCCGGCCGGCAGAGCGCGTGGCTCGTCACCCGCTACGATGACGCGATCGAGACGTTGAAGTCGAAGCAGTTTGCCAAGGACAAGCTGAACGCGACACCGGAGGGGTCGCAGGCGAAGCAGCCGTGGGTGCCAGGCGTCGTGCGGCCGTTGACGCGCAACATGCTGGACCTGGACGTGCCGGACCACACCCGGCTGCGAGCTCTCGTTCAGAAAGCGTTCACACCGCGGGCGATCGAGCAGATGCGCGCACGCATCCAGTCTCTGACAGTGGAGCTGCTGGACGCGGTGGAGGAGCGCGGCAGCATGGATGTGATTCGCGACTACGCCCTCCCGCTGCCGACCACGGTGATTGCCGAGATGCTCGGCGTCCCCACCGCCGAGCGGGGCAAGTTCCACCGCTGGTCGAGCGCCATCGTCGCCACCAACCCCACCCGCTGGGGGATGATCAAAGCAGTTCCGCACGTGATCTCGTTCGTCCGCTATATACGCAAACTCGTCGAGTTGCGCCGCCGCGAGCCGGGGGATGATCTCGTCAGCGCCCTGGTCCAGGCCGAGGAAACCGGCGACCGGCTGAGCGGCGACGAACTGGTGGCGATGATCTTTTTGCTGCTGGTCGCCGGCCACGAGACCACCGTCCACCTGATCGGCAACGGGACGTTGGCGCTGCTCGAGCACCCGGAGCAGCTCGATCGCCTCCGCAGCGATCCGGAGCTGGTCGCGCCAGCCATAGAGGAGATGTTGCGCTTCGGCGGCCCGCTCAAGGTCGCCACGGAACGTTACGCCTTGGCGGGGGCGAGGGTCGGTGATGTCGCCATCCCAATGGGCGATCTGGTTTACGTCGCGCTCGCATCGGCCAACCGGGACGAGGCGCAATTCCCCAACGCCGGAACGCTCGACCTGGGACGCGCGCCGAACCGCCATCTGGCGTTCGGGCAGGGCATCCACTTCTGCCTCGGCGCGCCCCTCGCGCGGCTGGAAGCGCAGATTGCGTTCACTACCCTGCTCCGGCGCACGCGAGACTTGCAGCTTGCCGCGGACCCGCAACGGTTGAAGTGGCAGCGGGGACTCGTACTGCGCGGCCTCAAGGCCCTGCCGGTGCGGTTCAGCACCGCAGCGGGCCGTTAGATTGACCCGCAAACCGGGATAGGTCGCGGGTCACGAGTCACGAGTCCCGCCATTCGCATCCCACTCAGCTATCCCGCACGATCACCCCGGCCCGCCCAAAGCCCTCGGGAATGGCGGACGAGGCGCCTGGATGAGATTATCCATTCGCGGATCCCGCTGGCGGTGATGGCGATCCTCGCCGCGGTGGGTTACGCGGAGTTTACCTATCTGCGGGACCGGGTGGGCGCCACCGATGGCAACCTGGCCGGGTCCACCCATCGGCCGGCGATGCGAGGAAGGGTTAGGATCTACGGCCGGAAGCCGAAGGTCTCACCAAGTTGCAGGCACTCGTTCCAGGGCAAAACGCTCGCCGAGCAGGCGGGGTGAAACAGAGAGGAGGCTGCGACACAGACCCCGAGCCGCAGAACTCGCTCGATCTCCCACCCCTCGTGCAACCCGAAGAGCACGCCAGCGGCCAAGGCATCCCCCGCGCCCGCCGCGCCGTTCACCTTCTCCTGGGGAAGATCGACACAGGGCTGGCGAACCTCGCGGCCTGAGGTGGTTCTGCCCAGCACCCCTTGCGGACAATGGATACAGACGAGGTCATGGACGCCGCGGTCGATCAGCACCTGCGCAGCGAGGGAGATTGCTTGCCAATCAACGCCTGCGCCATGACGAGTGGAGACGCCGGTGATCCGTTCCGCCTCGAGCTCGTTCAGGAAGAAGTAGTCGATGGCGGGGAGGGAGGCATTGACGATCGCGGGAACGCGGTCGCCGTCCTCGCTCACCACGTCTGCGGAGGTCTTGAAGCCGAGGGACCGTGCCTCCCGGAAGAGCCGGGCCGCCCCGGTCCGGCCGTCCGCCCCTACCTGATCCAGCCGGTCGAGCAGGAGCAGGTAGCCGAGATGGAAGATCCTGGCGTGCGAGGAACCAAGGGGGAAATCATTGGCGTCCAGCAGTCGGTTGGCGCCGGGCTGGTGAAAGAAGGTGCGCCTGCCGGTCGACTTCACCGTCATGACGTCGGTACACGAGGTGGCAGCCTCCG
>JBBSMO010000522.1:0-2705 GCA_038233155.1 Longimicrobiales bacterium | reverse complement strand
TCGTGGTACCGATGCGGCCGCCCTGCTCGACGAATTTCGTTCCCGCGCTGCGGATGCTTTTTTCCCCTCGTTTATAGATCCTCGCGCGACGACGGCGTTGTTGCGAACACGCTGGCCGGAAGCGGAGGCTCGAATTATCAAGCAGGCGGAGCAGGCGGGCCACGGCCGCTTCGATCTGCTGGGGCAGAGCGGCCTCAGCTTCGGCGACCCCGTGGATTGGCGGCTCGATCCGCTAGCGGGGATCAGCACCCCGCTTTGCCACTGGAGCCGCATCGACCACCTCGATCCCACGGTGGTCGGCGAGTACAAGGTGACCTGGGAGCTGAATCGCCATCAGCACTTCTTTACTCTAGGTGCGGCGTACTGGCTGACGGGCGACGAGCGCCACGCGGATGTCTTCGTGCGCCATCTCTGCGGCTGGATGGATGCCAATCCTCCCGGCCGGGGCATCAACTGGGGGAGTAGTCTTGAGCTCGCTTTCCGGGTCATCTCCTGGATTTGGGCGCTGCACTTCTTCCGCGACTCGCCGCGCCTTACGCCGGAATTATACGTGCGCGCGCTGAAGTGGATCGCGCTTCAGGCCCGGCACATCCAATCCTATCTTTCGACGTATTTCAGTCCGAACACGCACCTGACCGGCGAGGCGCTGGCTCTGTTCTACTCGGGGACCATCTTCCCGGGGCTACGCTTGGCTGAACAGTGGCGCGAGCAAGGGCTCGAGATCCTCTTGGGTGAGTTGGACCGACAGGTACGCCCTGATGGTGTCTACTTCGAGCAAGCGACGTGGTATCACCGCTATACCACGGAGTTCTACCTGCACCTGCTGCTGCTCTCGCGGCGCCATGAGGAACCCGGAGGCGGCGCTATCGAGGGGCCTCTCACGGCGCTGCTCGATCACCTGATGTACATCGCGCGGCCGGACGGGACGACGCCGCTGCTCGGGGACGACGATGGCGGGCGGATGCTGCCGCTCGACGGGCGCAACCCGGTCGACTTTCGGGCATTGCTCGCGACGGGGGCATCGCTCTTCCAACGGGCCGATTACCGATTCGTGGCCGGTGAGGCTGCCGAGCACACGCTCTGGCTCCTCGGGCCGGAGGGGTTGGCTGCATTCGACGAACTGCGGCCGGAGCCCCCCAACCGCACATCCCGCGCTTTTCCGGACGGCGGGTACTACGTAATGCGGGATGGATGGGGCGAGGGCGCGAACTACCTGCTCGTGGACTGCGGCCCCCACGGCACGATGAACTGCGGCCACGCGCACGCCGACGCGCTGTCGATCGATGTCGCCGCCGCGGGGTCTACCATGCTCGCGGACGCCGGTACGTTCACCTACATTAATCCGCCGCACCTGCGGGACGAGCTGCGCTCTTCGCTGGCACACAGCACCGTCGCCGTGGACGGAGAACCCAGCTCGGTTCCGGCAGGGCCGTTCCAATGGCGCAATACCGCGAACTGTGCAATAGGCGATTGGCTCTCCCTGCCGCGGCTCGACTTCTTCGCGGGCAGTCAAGACGGGTACATGAGACTTCCAAACCCGGTGCGGCACCACCGAGAAATTCTCTTTCTGAAGGGTGACTACTGGATCCTGCGGGATCGGGTGCTAGGCAGCGGCAGCCACACCGTGGCGGCACGCTTTCATCTGGACCCGCGAGCGAACCTCGAGGAAACCGGAAATGCCTTCGTGATACGTCGTGGCGAGCAGGCGCTGACCATCGCGCCCTTTGCGGAGCCGCTCGATCTCGGTCTCGAGGCTGTGCCGCACTCGGGCTCCTTCGGCTCGCTGGAAGCCACCACCTGTTGCACGGCTACCACGATCGGTCCGGATCGGGAGATCGTCACTTTTCTCGTTCCCGGCAGGGCGGGGCAACAATTCGACGTTCAGGAAGTGCCGGGAAAACGCGGCCGTTGCTTCCGGCTGGAGAGCTCCGGCCATACCGATACTCTCTCTGTGGGGGATAGCGGTGTCGCGGGCGCGGGTCTCGCGTCTGATGCCGCGTGGTTGTGGGCGCGCCGCGACCCGGCCGGGCGCGAGGTGCAAGAGGTGGCCGCTCTGGATGTCTCCCGAATCGAGATCGACGGCGAGGTCATTCTAGATTCAGGGCACAAGCGCCCGCACTGGGTCGCGCGGTTTGTCGATGGGCAACCCGGGGCGGACCATGATCTCGGCCAACCCCCAAATTCCGCCGGCGATAAGGGTACGGCGCAGGCGACCCAATCTTTGCAGGTATAGAGAATGTGCGGAATCTGCGGTGTCGTTTATTCCGAGCGCTCCGGCCGCTCGCCGGAGCGCCGTTCAATAGAGCGGATGCGGGACACGCTCACGCATCGGGGGCCGGACGAGGCTGGGCTCTTTCTGGATGACCGGGCCGCGCTCGGCCACCGGCGGCTCAGCATTGTGGATGTTGCGGACGGGCACCAGCCGATGTCCAGCCACGATGGCTCGCTGCACCTCGTGTACAACGGCGAGATCTACAACCATCTCGACATCCGCCGCTCGCTCGAGCAGCGTGGCCATCGCTATGAGACCCGCTGTGACACGGAGACGGTGCTCCGCCTCTATCAGAACGAGGGCGAGCGCTGCCTGGACCGCTTCCGCGGGATGTTCGCCTTCGGTGTCTGGAACTCGCAGCGGCGAGAGCTGTTTCTCGCGCGCGATCGCCTCGGGATCAAGCCGCTCTACTATGTGCATCGTGAGGATGGCT
>JBBSMO010000521.1:0-2707 GCA_038233155.1 Longimicrobiales bacterium | reverse complement strand
CGCGGGGCCGTCGACGCTCCCGCCGTTCGCGCCCGCATGCGCTCCATCGTCATGCAAATGGAGCTGTTGCTGGATAGCGTCGGCGGGCCCGGCATGCTGTTCGATGGCGACCGTGCGGACGCGGTAGACCGTGCCATTCAGGTCTCCGCTGTGGACAGGACAACCCCGACGTGGATCGTCGGGGATCTGCATGGCGATCTCTTGGCGCTCGAGGCGGCGCTGGCCCTGATCCGGGATCACGCATTGCAGGCCGGGCAAAGCGGGCCGCGTATCATCCTTCTTGGCGACCTTTTCGACGACGAGGGTTTGGGCTCGAAGTTTTGCTGCGGGTCTTCGAGCTGATCGTCGAGGCGCCGGCGTCTATCTGCCTCCTTGCGGGCAATCACGATGAGGCGTTGTCCTATGATGGCGTCCGGTTCGCTTCGAGCGTAGCGCCGTCGGACTTCAGGGATTTCCTTAACGCAAACCTCGCGCACGAATGGATCGAGCGCGCCGGCAAGCTGACGGTCCGCCTGTTCGCCCAAGCCCCGCGCGCGCTCTTCTTCCCAGACGGGCTGCTCGTCTCGCATGGCGGGTTCCCGCTGGTGGACCTGCATCAGCGGCTCGCCGAGACCGGAGACTGGAACGATCCGGCGTGCCTGTCGGATTTCGTGTGGACCCGAGCCCATCCAACGGCACGCAAGAAGCTCCCCAACCGTTTTTCCCGCGGTTGCCAGTTCGGGTATGAAGATTTCGCCGCTTTCTGTTCCCTTAGCGCCTGTCTCGGGCGGCCGGTCACCCATATGGCCCGCGGTCACGACCACGTTGAGGAGCGCTATGCGATTTACCCTGCCTACCATGCGTATCCGGTACTGACGACGGTGGCGCTAGCCCGCCGGCTGAACCGCGAGCGCTTTGGCTCCAATCAGCGGGTCCCGACTGTCGCGCGGGTTGTCGAAGGCGCTCTTCCGCAGGTCTACCGCTTGCACATTCCGGCGGACATCATTCGTGACATCTATTTCAAGCCTGAAGTCGAAAACGGCAACAACAGCGAAACGACGGAAGCGCGGAAATGAGCGGCGTGGTCTTGCGCTGCCCGAACTGCGGGACCACGAAAGCCGATGGCGGCGAGTGCGAAGCATGCTACGAGGCACAGGTCCGCTATTACTGCACCAACCATGCACCCGGCCATTGGCTGGATACGCCGGTATGCTCCCAATGCGGGGCGCGGTTCGGCGATCCGGCACGCCCTCGCGGGGCTGCACCACTACGGGGCGCTCCGGCAGCGCCGACGCCCCCGACAGCTGTGACCCCTATACCAGGACGCACCGGTCCGGTATCGGGGCGGCCCGGGACAAGCGTCGGTTCCTGGGGCCGTCGCAAGCGATCGCACTCGTCTGAGGAAGAGCCTGTAACGCGCGACGAGGGCGCCGCTGTGCGGGATGCTCCCGCGGCGAGGCTGCCCGAGCTCCTCAGGACCGCCTCCCGAATCCGCAGGACGCCAAGGGCGGCGATGCCTGCCCCAGAAGTTGATCCTTTGCTGGTTGGGCGGGCAGTTGGCGGCTGCTTTCGAGCCGCGCTGTTCATCGCGATGTTCCTCCTGCTCGCGTTCGTGGCCATGTTCGTCCTGCTGGGCGGCTCATTTCTCCAGATTTTCGGGGTCTACTTCTAGCGGCTGGCTCGTCTCAGCGCGCCGCGTATAAAGGCCCCTTGAGGTCGTGTGCTTGCGCATCAGCTGGCGGACCTTCTTGGCATTGACCACATGGCCGCGGTGGCGCAGCTCAGCACCGACGCGGCGGTAGCCGTAGCATTCATTCGATATCAGTCGACGACATGCATCGTCCAGGCGCCGAGCCTGGCCCAGACCGGCGCATGGTCGCTGGCGTTCTCGGCGCCCCGCACCTCGCGGTCGATGCCGGCGGAGGTGAGCCGGGCGGCGACTTCGGGGCTGAGGAGCAGGTGATCGAGCCGCATCCCGGCGTCGCGCGGCCAGCGGTTGCGGCGGTAGTCCCAGAAGGTGAAGGCCGGCCCCTCGGGCTGAACCCGGCGGAGCGCATCGACCCAGCCCTGACCGAGGAGGCGCCGGAACGCCGCGCGCGGCGCCGGTTGGACGAGGGCGTTGTCGTCGTAGGAGCGCGTGGGATAGACGTCTATCGCCTCTGGCGCCACGTTGTAGTCGCCGGCGAGCACCACCGGCACCCCGGCGGAGCGGAGCTCGGCTGCATGGGCGTCGAGCCGCGCCATCCAGCCGAGCTTGTAGTCGAACTTCGGCCCCGGCTGCGGATTGCCGTTCGGGGCGTAGAGCGAGGCGATCAGCACCCCGCCGACCGCCGCCTCGATGTAGCGGCTCTGGTCGTCGGCAGGATCGCCCGGCAGCTCGGCGCGGGTCTGCACCGGCTCTGCGTCCCGGGCGAGGATCGCGACGCCGTTCCATGCCGACTGCCCGCGCCAGACGGCGCCGTAGCCGGCCTCCTCCAGCGTGCTGCGCGGAAACTGCCGGTCGGTCGCCTTCAGCTCCTGCAGGCAGACCACGTCCGGCGCCGCCGCCGCCAGCCAGGCCAGGAGGTTGTCGAGCCGCCGGTTGATCCCGTTGACATTGAAGCTCGCGATCTTCACCGCGCGGCGAGCCTGCCCGCCCAAGCCGCCGCCCGCTGCGCCAGCGTCTTCAGGTGATCGGCGGCGCCGAGGCCGGTGACCGACTTGCGCGGCTTCAGATCGTGGTCCCCGT
>JBBSMO010000520.1:0-2708 GCA_038233155.1 Longimicrobiales bacterium | reverse complement strand
CCCCCCGTGCCGGCCCGCGACCTCCTCGGCCACGGATCGGATCTGTCCGATCACCTGCTCGATCCCAGCCGGGGGGAGCGCTTCTATCAGCCCGGCATAGCCGGCGAGGCAGGAGACCACGATGGTTGCCTGTCTGCGCTCGCCCCCCGCCAGCACCCCCGCGGGGGACGGATCGGGAGCGGCGCCGCAAACCCGCCCCAGCTCGCGCGCCAGCTCTCGTGCATCGGTGTATCGGTCCTGCGGACGCCTGGCCAGCGCCCTCGCCACCAGGCGCTCGAGCGCCACGGGCAGGTCCGGGCGATGGGAGGCGAGCGGCACCGGATCGGTATGGAGGATGGCGTGCAGGACCACCGTCTCGTGCTCCCCGGGGAAGGGCCGCGCGCCGGCGAGCATCTCGTAGAGCACCACCCCCAGCGACCACAGGTCGGTGCGGTGATCCAGAGCTTCGCCGCTGGCCTGCTCCGGGCTCATGTACGCCACCGTCCCCAGCTTGCCGCCCGGTTGGGTGAGGCATACGTCCGCGAGCTTGGCGATCCCGAAATCGACGATCTTGACTACGCCGTCGGGCGTGACGATCAGGTTGGCGGGCTTGATGTCCCGGTGCACGATTCCCCGCCGGTGTGCTTTGGCGAGACCGCGCGCCGTCTGCAGAGCCACGTCCACCGCCTCGTCCACGGGGAGGGATCCCCGCCCGATCCGCTCCCGCAGCGTTTCCCCCTCGTACAGCGGCATGGCGATGAAGAGCTCGCCGTCCGCCGTTTCGCCCACCTCGTAGATGGTGCAGATATTGGGGTGTTCCAATCCCGCCGCGGCCTGCGCTTCCATCAGGAAGCGCTGCTTGGCCGATGGGTCAAGACCCAGGTGGGGCGGGAGAAACTTGAGCGCGACGGGCCGGCCCAGCCGGGTATCCACCGCCCGGTACACGACGCCCATCCCGCCCGTGCCCAAAGTATCGAGAATCCGGTGGTGGGAAATCGTCCGCCCGTGCCGGACGGACGGGGAGCCGAGGCGGGAAAGCAGGGGGGAGACGATCTCTTCGGCGAGCGCGTCCAGGGGCCCGGATCCGTGGTGGGCGGCGAGCAGTGACTCCACTTCGGCGTGCAGCTCCGCATCGCCTCCGCACGCCTGATCGAGATAAATTTCCCGGGCACCCGGCTTCCGTTCAAGCGCCGCATTCAGCACCTCCGTCACCCGGCGCCAGCGCTCCGCAGCCATTGCCGTCATGCGCTCAATTCCCGGTTGAGCCACGCGCGGGCCGCGATCCAGTCACGCTTCACGGTGGCCGGGGAGATGCCGAGTGCTTCGGCGGTTTCCTCGATGTTCATCCCGCCAAAGAAGCGGCACTCGACCACTCGCACCTGCCGCTCGTCCACGCTCCCGAGCCGCCCGAGCGCTTCGTCCAGCGCCAGCAGCTCGTCCGATCGCTGCTCCGCCGCGACGACCACCTCGTCCAGCGGGACCTGGTTCCGCCCGCCGCCCCGTTTCTGCGCCTGCCTGCCGATCGCGTAATCCAGCAGGATGCGGCGCATCGCGCGGGCCGGAATGGCAAAGAAATGCGCCCGGTTCTGCCAGTCCGCCCGCTCCTGGTCCACCAGCTTGAGGTAGGCCTCGTGGACGAGCGCGCCCGTGTCCAGAGTGTGGCCCGCGGGCTCATTCCGCAGGCGCCGGTGGGCGATCGCGCGCAGCTCGTCGTAGACGAGCGGAAAGAGCTGGTCCACGATATTGCGACCGCCGTGGGTGAGTTCCTGCAGCAGTTGGGTGACTTCACCGGGACGATGCATGGCGCGTCCTCGTCGGGGAACATGCTGGGAGGCGCGGAGGCGACCAGGTCCGCCGTTCCTCGCGTTCCAATATAAGCGCCGCTCGCGGCGAGTGCACGCGCACATGTCCGGGAACGGTGGATGAGCCGATCCGCGGCGCGTTTCCGCGTTATGGAGTGAACGCTCGGTCCCGAGCGGCGCCGAACTCAACCCCACTCAGGAGGTGTACCGTGAATTTACCCGCCACCGGAATCAGGTCCCTTACAGCTCCGCTCGCGCTGGTCTTCGTCGTTGCGGCCCTCGCCAACCGATCGCCCGCCCGCATGCTCTCCGCGTGCGCCCGCTCCCAAATTTCGATCGTCACATCGAGATGGCCCGCGGCATACGCAACCTCGGCGAGAAGCGCGAGATCCTCTCCAACCAGGGATCGACCCGTGTCCGCTTCCACGAGAAGGTCGTAGGCCTGTTGCCACTCGCCCCGCGAGGCCGCTGCGCGTCCCCGTTCCAGGAGGATCTCGTTCATCGGTTACTCCTCTCGAGGCTCTGTACGGGCCAGACTGGCGCGCCAAGACCGGCAGGCACCGGAACCGCAGGTGTTCCCGCGGTAACAGCCTTTCTCACGCAGCAATGGGAGGGAACTCGCGGGCCGCCGTTCCACGAGGCGAGGGTAAGTTATCCACATGTCCCTGAATCACAAACCTAGGAGGAAGCCATGAAAAGGGCAAAGCTCAATGGGATCGAGTTGGAGTACGAGGTAAAGGGATCGGGAGAGCCGTTGCTATTGATCGCTACGGGTCCTATCGCCGACAGTTTCCTGCCCTTCCTGTCCGAACCGGCGCTGATCGAGCGTTACCGCTTGATCAGCTACCACCAGCGGGGGCAGGTCGGCAGCACACACAGCCGTGCGCCGGTGAGCTACGCAGAGCATGCGGCCGACGCCGCCGCGCT
>JBBSMO010000519.1:0-2712 GCA_038233155.1 Longimicrobiales bacterium | reverse complement strand
TGTCTGTACTGGGCCGCTTAGCGGCATCGGTTTACTACCGGTTCGATGTCGCAGGGCCGCGCGTTCCGCGTGCGGGGCCAGTGCTGCTGGTGGCGAACCATCCAAATAGTCTGTTGGACCCTGCGTTGGTGGCCGCAGCCGCCGGGCGCCCAGTGCGCTTTCTCGCCAAAGCGCCGCTCTTCAATGATCGCGCGGTGGGGTGGCTGGTGCGGGGTGCGGGAGCCATCCCCATCTTCCGTGCGCAAGACGACCCCGCTCGGATGGAGCAGAACGAGAGTGTGTTCCGCGCGGTGTATGCTGCACTGGCGCAAGGCGCTGCCATCGGCATCTTCCCGGAAGGGATCTCGCACAGCGAGCCGGGACTGCAGCCGCTGAAGACCGGCGCGGCACGCATGGTGTTGGGTGCGTATAATTCGCGGGGCGCCCGGCCGGCGTTGATTCCCGTCGGGCTGTCCTTTCGCGACAAGCATCGCTTCCGCTCGCCCGCGACCGTTTGCATCGGCGATGAGATCCCGTGGGAGGATCTAACCGGGGGCAGAGGTGCCGGCGACGCGGACACGGTCCGCGAGCTCACCGACCGCATCACCGCGGCCTTGAGGCGGCTGACCGTCAACCTGGAAGCGTGGGAAGATGCGTCGGTTGTCGAATACGCCGAAGCCGTGCACCGGCAGGCATTTGCAGGACCACTCGAGCCTCGGGAGCTGCGGGCGAGGCAGAACGCGACTGCGGAACTGCTCGCGGCTGCGCGCCAGTCTGCTGATCCCGCGGCTGAAGAACTGGCACGCGAGGTGAGGCGGCACGCGCGCGCCTTGGGGCGGCTCGGGTGGCGGCCGCAAGACTTGGAAAATATGCCTGGAACCGATTCGGTTCTGCGATGGGGATGGCGGCACTCGCTCCCCGTCGCGGCGTTGCTCGCGCCGCTGGCCGCACTAGGAGTGCTCTTCTTTTACCTTCCCTACCGCCTGCCGGGTTGGCTGGCGGACCGCACCAAACCCGCGCATGACGTGCGGGCTACCTATCAGATGCTCACCGGAAGCGCGGCGATGATCATCTGGCTGCTCGTGTGGCTGGCAATGGCGGGTTTAGCGGGCGGCATAGTTGCAGCGCTGGCCGCCTTGCTGGCCATCCCCGCTTTCGGACTGATCACCCTCTGGGCGCGCGACCGCTGGACGGATGCCGGCAGCGACGCCCGCCGCTTCTTTTCTCTGCGGCGCGAGCTGCACGAGCGCCAGCAGATGCTCGCCGCGGATCTGGAAGCTTTGCGGGTGCGCCTCGCCGGGAGCCAACGGCGCTGAAAGGTCGTTGAAGATTGCGTCTGTACCCGCGGGACTGCTGCTGCCGCGCAGCGCGCCTTCGACTCCGCGTTGCTCACCGACAGCCCCCCGGCCGGAGTTCGCACGCGCCATCCTCTGCCGCCCCGCTCCTCTTTGAGCTACCAGCTACCGTCTGCCGTCTGCCGACTACTACGGCGACACATCGTGGAAGACCACATCTTTCTCGTTCTCGATGGCCGTACGCAGCGCCCACTCGGTTTCGAACAGGATCAGCGGATCGCCGCGGTGGTCGTAGACGAGCCCGCGCACCATGCCGCTGGCCAACCGCTCCAAGGCGGCCGCGGGGCCGACGACCCATCGCGCGTGCTTGTAGCTGAGGAAGTCCAGCTTAGCGACGACGTTGTATTCGTGTTCGAGGCGGTGCAGCAGGACGTCGAACTGCAGCATGCCGACCGCCCCGACGATGGGCGCCGGCCCGGCGACGGACTCCTGATAAAAAACCTGAACGGCGCCCTCTTCCGAGAGCTGTCGCAGCCCGTGGTCCAGGTGCTTTCGGCGCAGCGGATCCGGCACGCTGATGCGGGCGAAGTGCTGCGGGCTGAAGCGGGGAATGCCGCTGAACTCGAGATCACCGGCCAGCGACAGGCTGTCGCCGATGCGCAGCGAGCCGCGGTCGTGAACCCCGACCACATCGCCCGGCCACGCCTCCTCTATGAAGGTGCGCTCGCGCGCCATGAACTGCGTGGGCGCCGCGAGGCGGATCGACTTGCCGGTGCGGGCGTGCTTCACCTCCATTCCCGCCTCGAAGCGCCCCGAGCATACGCGCATGAAGACGATGCGGTCCCGGTGCTTCGGGTTCATGTTCGCCTGGATCTTGAACACGAAGCCACTGAAGTCATCGTCCTCTGGCTCTACCCACCCGCCTGCTACCTCTCGGGCGACGGGCGCGGGCGCGTGATCTAGGAACGAGTGGAGGAACGGCTCGACGCCGAAGTTGGTGAGCGCACTGCCGAAATAGGTTGGCGAGACTTCGCCGGCGTGAAATGCCTCCGGAGTGAACTCGGCGCCCGCCAGGTCCAGCAGTTCGGTTTCCTCGAGCAGCCGCTCGTGCGCCTGCGCCCCAATCGCCTCGGCGACGGCGTCATCATCCAGATCGCTCACGCGTGCGACCGCCCGCCGTTGCCCGTGGTCCTCGCCCTTGTCGAAGAGATGGATGTGCTTCTCGATGCGGTCGTAAACCCCCAAGAAGCGGTTGCCGTCCAGAATTGGCCAGGTGATGGGGAAGCACTTGAGCCGTAGGTCGCGCTCGACATCGTCCAGCAGCTGCAGCGGCTCCATCCCCGGCCGGTCACACTTGTTGACAAAGGTGAAGATGGGCATCTTGCGCCGATGGCATACCTCGAAGAGCTGACGGGTGCGCTCCTCTACGCCTTTGCGG
>JBBSMO010000518.1:0-2714 GCA_038233155.1 Longimicrobiales bacterium | reverse complement strand
TACCATGCCGGCCCACTGGGCACCCAATGCGCTGGTTTTTTACAACGCCGGCCAGTTTCCCGAGCGCTACCAGGGCGGCGCTTTCATCGCCTTTCACGGCTCGTGGAACCGCGCGCCGCTGCCGCAGGCGGGCTACAACGTAGTCTTCGTTCCTTTCGCGGGCGCCGAGGCGGGCGACTACGAAGTTTTCGCCGATGGCTTTACCGGCCCCAACCCTCAGCCAGGAGATGCGGCGCACCGCCCGACAGGCCTCGCGGTCGGACCGGACGGCTCCCTCTACATCTCGGATGATGCCGGCGGCCGCATCTGGCGCGTGATGTACGAGACGGTAGTCGGTAGACGGTAGACGGTAGACGGTAGACGGTAGACGGTAGACGGTAGACGGTAGACGGTAGACGGTAGACGGTAGACGGGATGAGCTGCCGCTTCTGGACCCTTCACGGGCGGGATCGGATAACATCGCCCTGGCACCGGACACCAGTCACCGGTCCCTGGTCACTATCTTTCTTGATTCATGTACCACATTCCGGTGCGGACTCGCCGCCGCTGCGAACTGATCGATCTCACGGCCGAGGTAGAGGAGGTGCTGGCGCGCGGCGGGCTCCAGGCGGGGATGGTCGTGCTACAGAGCCTGCACACCACCGTTGCCCTGACGCTCAATGAAAACGCCGATCCCGATGTACCGGCGGACCTGTTGGATAAACTCGAGCGGCTGGTCCCCGAGCGCGAGAGCTTTTATCGCCACGCGGAGGGGAACAGCGACTCCCATTTGAAAACGAGCTTTTTCGGGCCAGCTCTTACCCTGCTCGTGGATGGCGGCCGGCTGGTGCTCGGTCGTTGGCAGGGCGTCTTCCTCTGCGAGTTCGATGGCCCCCGCGAGCGGCAGGTTGCGGTGCAGTTGTTCGCCAGCGCAGGCGGGTGATCCCGGGGCACATGGCTGTGATCGGGCGGGCGATAGAGGGTGCGGATATGGCGCTGTCGGTCGCTCGCCTCGCAATGGCGACCGCGGGCAGGAGGGGAGAGCCGCGGCTGCCACGGCCGGGAGATATGCTGGAGCAGGCGGGGCTGCGGGTGGATTCCAGCCGCGCGGCGGCCTACGAGCGGGTAATTTCACGCAGCGGCACGCCCGCACCTTTCTTGGCAACGGCATCTGCGGTGGTGCCGTTGTACGCCTCAGTCTGGGAGTTTCCCCTCTGCCTGCGCCTGCTCGCCGAGTCCGGCGCTGTGCTGCCGGGTTTTGGATTGCTGCACACCGCGGACGAAGTCGTGCAGGTGCGCCCTCTGAGGATCGGCGAGCGGCTGCGGTGCGAGGCCAGGATCAACGCGGCCGAGTGCGACGACAGCGGGGTGCGCATCCAAGTGCTCACCCGCAACTGGACCGCTGCCGGGCAGCTTTGCACCGAGCGCACGATTACGCTGTTCGCCCGGCCGCGCGGCGCGAGCCCCGGCGCCCGGCAAAGGCGCCCGAAGGCCGGCCTCCCCGTACCGGAGGAGCCGGGTGAGCCCCTCGGCGAAATCTCGCGCTGGAAGGTGCGGGAGCGCCGCGGGCGCAGCTACGCCGCCGTGTCGGGAGACTTCAATCCGATTCACCTGTGGGCGTGGAGTGCCCGCCCCTTCGGCTTCCGCGCGCCGATCCTCCACGGCTCATGCATCGAGGCGATGATCGCGCGGGTCTTGATAGGCGAGCGGTGGGGCGGCGATGCTCGCGCACTGCGGCGGCTGCGCATCCGCTTCCGGGCGCCGCTCCTGCTCCCCGCGGAGGCAGTTCTCCTCGCGAGCGAGACGGCCGCAAACGGGCATTTCGAGCTGCGCTCGCTCCGCCGCGGCACGGAGCGCGTCTGCGCAGCCGGAGATTTCGCTGGCGGGTGAGGTGGTGGGTGCTCCTCTCTGCAGGGATGCCGAACGACTGAAGTCGCGGCTGGAACTACACGAAGTCCGCCTTCGCGGACTGAGCCTAGTGGCGTAGCGCGGTTCCAGGCGACTCACCAGCCGCTGGCTACTCGCGCTGAGCGCTGCATTCCGGCCTTCGCCGGAATGACGGCAAAGCGGAAGGCAGGCATGCCCCGTAATTCCGTCCGGCAGGCCGGGCTGTGTCCTGCCGGGGGCTCCATACCCTCGGCAGAGGCGGCCGCGCTGCTGGGGGCTGGGGTTGTGGCAACCGTCGGCTGCGCGAGAATGACGGCTGGCGGAGCCGCTGATTGCCCGCCTTCTGCAACTGCCCTTTAGAAGGCGATGAATTGATAGCCTTCGCTCATCAGCACCGCGCGCGCGGTCATCGCCGACAGCGCCATCTCGACGCCCTCCATCAGCTCGTCACGGGCAATGCCCCGCCCGGCGGCACCCTGTCCGCAGAGGATGACGCGCACTCCCGCATCCATCATCTCCCGCAACAGCGCCGCGTGCGGGTTGGCCTGCTGATACCGCTTGCGATAGGCAGCGTCATCGAGCAACGCGCGGGAGGCGCCGCCGTGAACGACTAGGGCCGCGTGCATCCGCTCCGCCGGAACCCCCGCGCGTGCCTGCATGTTCAGGAAGCGAGCGACGCTGTTGATGCCGGCGTTGATCTCGCCGGGCTCCTCAGGCGCGGCGGCCGCATCGAAGAGTACCCGGTACTCGATATCGAGCGGCGTTTCGAAATCTGGCGCGGGAATCTCGAAGGTGGCGCCGCCCGACTGAATGAGCGGCCCCGGGGTCGCCGGTCCGACCTGCCCCTG
>JBBSMO010000517.1:0-2715 GCA_038233155.1 Longimicrobiales bacterium | reverse complement strand
TGATCTGCTGGACCGCATCGCCGCCGACGAGGCGTTCGGCGCCACCCGCGAAGGACTGGAAGAGGTGCTGGTGCCGGAGCGCTTCGTTGGGCGCGCCGCCGAGCAGGTGGATGCATTCCTGGCCGATTGGGTTCAGCCACAGCTCGACCGCTATCGGGATGAACTCGGGGCGGACGCCCCTGCACTGCGGGTTTGAGGATGCGCACCGAAGCGGGGCCAGCGGAAACCCATCCCGGCTACGAAAGCCTCCGAGGCGAAATGCGCAAGGCAGCGACGCTGGCTTCGGTTGGGTCGCTGCTGGGATGGGACCAGGAAACGATGATGCCGCCCCGGGGCGGGGCTTTGCGGGCCGAGCAACTCGCGGTGATCACCTCGCTCGCCCACGAGCGGTGGACCAGCGACCGCATTGGCGAACTGCTCGCGGCCTGCGAGGCAGATGCGGAGCTGGCCAGTGACGAGGCGGTAGCCGCCAACCTGCGCGAAACACGGCGGCAGTTCGACCGCGCGGTGCGCCTGCCCGCAGCCTTTGTCGGCGAGTTCGCCCGCACCACCTCGGAAGCGGTCGAAGTCTGGCGGGTCGCGCGCGACCGGAGCGACTTCGCCGCATTCGCGCCATGGCTCGCGCGGGTCGTCGAGCTTTCCCGGGAAAAGGCGTCGCTTCTCGGCGGGGGGGGCGGAGACGGGCAGTACGACGCACTGATGGAAGGCTTCGAGCCGGGCGTGCGCAGCGCGGAGGTCGAGCGAGTCTTCAGTGAGTTGCGGCCGCGGCTGCTCGAGCTGATCCAAGCCGCGGATTCGAGCGGCGCTGCGCCGGGACGCGCTCCGCTCGATGTCGAACTCCCCATCGCCAGCCAGATCGAATTCAACGCCCGCATCGTGCGGCAACTCGGCTTTGACGTAGATGCCGGTCGCATCGACACCTCGACGCACCCTTTCTGCAGCGAAATCGGGCCAGGCGACACCCGGCTGACTACGCGCTACCAACCAGCCAACTTTCCGGACGCACTCAGCTCCACCATGCACGAGACGGGGCATGGCCTCTACGAGCAGGGGCTCCCCAAAGCCGAACATTTCGGGGAACCGCTGGCGGAGAGCGCGAGCCTGGGAATTCACGAAAGCCAGTCGCGGTTGTGGGAGAACATGGTTGGCCGGTCGTTGGAGTTTTGGGAGTGGGCTCTGCCCCAGGCGAACGCCTGCTTTGGTGAGGCGTTGGCCGGGTTCACCCCCATCGACCTCTTCCACGCAGTGAACATCGTGCGGCCGTCGCTGATCCGGGTGGAAAGCGACGAGGTCACCTACAACCTCCACATCATGCTCCGCTTCGATCTCGAGCGGGCGATGCTCAGCGGGGGTCTGCCAGTTGCAGAGTTGCCCGCGGCTTGGAACGAGCGGATGCTGAGCGATCTGGGCATCGCCGTGCCGGATGATCGCCGCGGCTGCCTCCAAGACGTGCACTGGGCGGGCGGGCTGATCGGCTACTTTCCGACCTACACGCTCGGGAACCTCTACGCCGCCCAGTTCTGGCAGGCGATGCGCAGCGATCTGCCCGATGCCGGCGCGCAGATCCGGCGCGGCGAATTCGGCGAACTGCTCGGGTGGCTGCGCTCGCACATCCACCGGCACGGGCGGCGGTTTACCGCGGCAGAGCTGTGCGAGCGCGCGACGGGCGCGCCGCTTTCGCCCGAGCCGCTTGTTGCCTACCTCGAGCGCAAGCTGCAGCGGGTATACGACCTCTGAACCTACGCGGGAGCGGAAGATCTATCTGGCAACAGCCACGCTTGCTCGAGCGGCGCTTGGCCCGTAGCTTTCCGCTCGTGATCTCAACCCGTTGCCTGCCCTGCTTGTGATGTCTGCCGCGGTTGCCCGCTCGAGCCTTCCCTTCCCCATCTTCCGGCGGGGCAAGGTGCGCGATGTGTACGATCTCGGTGACCGGTTGCTGCTCCTCGCCAGTGACCGCATCAGCGCCTTCGATGTCGTGCTGCCGCAGCCGGTGCCTTCGAAAGGCGCGGTGCTGACGCAGCTTTCCGCCTGGTGGTTCCGCCGCACGGAAGACATCATCCCGAACCATCTGATCTCGGCCAGCGCGGAGGAGATGGTGCGCTTGGTCCCGGCTCTCGAGACGTGCCGCGCCGGGTGGGCCGGCCGCGCAATGCTCACCCGCAAGCTCGAGCCGATCCCCGTCGAGTGCGTGGTGCGAGGTTACATCTCCGGCTCCGCATGGGCCGAGTACCGCGCCAGCGGCACTCTAGCGGGAGAGCCGCTCCCGCCCCGCCTCGCCGAGTGCGGCCGTCTAGCGGAGCCGCTCTTCTCCCCTGCCCGCAAGGCGGAAGCAGGGCATGACGAGAACATCTCCTTCGCGGAAACTAAGCGGCTGCTCGGCGGCGAGATTGCTGCGCGACTGCGCGATCTCAGCATCGCCCTGTACCTGCGCGGGCGCGATATCGCGGCCGGGAGAGGCATCATCATCGCGGATACCAAGTTCGAATTCGGCCGGGACAGCGACGGCAACATCTTCCTCATCGACGAAGTTTTGACCCCGGACTCGTCGCGCTTTTGGCGGGTGGAAGACTACCAGCCCGGTCGCCCGCAGCCTTCACTGGACAAGCAGCCGGTCCGCGACTATCTGCAGCAGCTCGCCGATCGGGGCGAGTGGAACAAGCAGCCGCCGCCACCCGACCTGCCGCCGGATGTGGTCGCGGATACTTCGGCCCGTTA
>JBBSMO010000516.1:0-2717 GCA_038233155.1 Longimicrobiales bacterium | reverse complement strand
AGTCGATCGCGGGGTAGCCGACCGCCTCTTCCATCGAGATGGGTTCGAGCGCTTCTAGAACCTGAGGGTTCACGGGCTTTGCTTCACCTGAAGTTGGGGGCTCATGCAGCACCGACGAGAGCCCTTCGAGAATTGGCGTGGCGGTTCCCGGCGAGACGCTGGAACAGTTCCTCGTACTGCGCCACCATCCGGTCCCGGCTGAACCGCTGCACCGCGCGCTCCCGGCAGCGCCGGCGGTCGAATGCATCAAGCGGGCCGCCGTAGCGGATCACATCGGCCATTTCGGCGATGTTGTTCACCACGAAGCCGGTCACACCTTCGTCCACCAGTTCGGGAACACTGCCGCGCGGGAAAGCGACCACGGGACAGCCGGAGAGCATCGCCTCGATGATGACCAGCCCGAACGGCTCGTTCCACTCGATGGGCACGAGCAGCGCCCTCGCATCCCGCAGCAGCGGCACCTTGCGGTTCAACCCGACCGTACCGAGAAAGGTCACGTGCGGCTGGGCAAGGCGCGGCTTCACTTCGCGTTCGCCATACTCGATATCTACCGGGTGCGTTTCCCCGGCTACACGGATCGGCACCCCCGCGCGGGCCGCGGCGTCCACGGCGGTATGCAGCCCCTTGATTTCGGCGAAACGGCCCATGAAGGCGACATAATCGCCGGAACGCTCCGTCCATTCGTACGCATCCGCGCTGAGGCCGTGATGAATCACCTCGAGGTGCGGCAGCCCGATCTCGCGCCGCGCTTGGTCCCCGGTGATGGCTACATAGGTAGGCTCGGGGAAGTACCGGTAGAAATCCGAGAGCTGCTCGTCCCGAACATGGTGCAGCGTGTAGACCATCGGCACGTCAGGCATCAACCGGCCGAACGCTAAGGCGCCCGCCGAGTGGACGTGGATCGCGTCGAACCCGTCGTGCAATATCTCCTGCATCGCCCAAGAAACATGGTTCAGGTCCGGCATCACATTTGGCGGCCAGACGGCCTCCGGGTACAGGCAGCGCAGATCCGCAGCCGTCTCCGAATCTCCCGTAGCGAATAGCGCCACCTCGTGACCGCGCGCCACCAAACCTTCAGTCAATTCGTGGACGATCAGCTCGGTGCCGCCGTAGTCTTTGGGTGGCACGGCGATGAACGGGGTGGAAACCATCGCGATCTTCATCGTTCGATCCTGCTGCGGGGCCCGTCTCGGGAGTGATCGCCAGCGCTGCGGCGCCGTGCAGCCGGGTTGCAACCATGGTGCCACGTGAACATACGTCCCCTGCGGGACCAAAAGGGACCAGGGACCAGGGACCAGGGACCAGGGACTCAAGACCCGAGACCCGCGAGTGACAAGGGCACCGATCATGCAACCCGCGGGCGCATGCCTTCCCCCACTTCCTTCGGATGAACTGGACCCTCTGGTTCATCGTGGTCGGCGGGCTGCTGGTGCTGCTGGCACTCGCGGGCTCGCTGCTGAAGCGGCTCCCGCTCAGCACGGCGTTGCTCTACATGGCGGTGGGGATCGGCATCGGCCCGACAGGGCTCGGGCTGATCCGCATGGATCCGGTCGCGGCCGCGGGGCTGCTGGAACGGCTGACCGAGATCGTGGTGATCATCTCCCTGTTTTCCGCCGGTCTGAAGCTGCGAACCCCCTTTGGCGACGGTCGTTGGCAAGTGCCGGTGCGGCTGGCCTTTGTTTCGATGACGGTGACGGTCGCGCTGGTAACGTGGGCGGGGTGGCAGTTGCTCGGGCTGCCGGTTGGCGCGGCGGTGCTGCTGGGCGCGGTGCTCGCGCCCACAGATCCCGTGCTAGCGGCGGATGTGCAGGTCGAGCACCCGGACGATCGCGACCGCCTCCGCTTCGGTCTCACGGGTGAAGCCGGGCTGAACGATGGCACAGCCTTCCCTTTTGTCATGCTCGGTCTCGGACTGCTGGGGCTGCACGATCTGGGAGCCTCGGGCGTGCGCTGGCTAGCGGTAGATGTGGTGTGGGCGATCACCGCCGGCGTCCTAGTCGGGCTGGCGCTCGGCGGCCTGACCGGCCGCTGGATCGTCCACCTCCGCAAAAACCACCACGAGGCGGTGGGGCTGGATGATTTTCTCGCGCTCGGCCTGATCTCGCTTTCGTACGGCGTTGCGCTCCTGATCCACTCGTACGGATTCCTAGCCGTGTTCGCCGCCGGGCTCGCGCTGAGGCGTGTAGAACGTCACAACGCCAGCGCCGAAGAGCCGCCGCCGGACGTTGCTGCCGCCGCAGTTAGTGCCGACGAGATTCCGGACGATGCGGTCAACGAAGAGACCGCCCCGGCGTACATGGCGCAGGCGGTGCTCGGCTTCAGCGAACAGTTCGAGCGCATGGGCATCGTGGCGGTAGTGATCCTGCTCGGCGGAATGCTCGCGTGGGGCGACCTGCCGGCCGAGGCGTTATGGTTCGTCCCCCTGCTCTTCCTGGTGATCCGCCCGGTGGCGGTGTTGTGCGGGCTGATCGGCAGCCCCGTATCGGCGCATCAACTAGCGCTAACGTCGTGGTTCGGCATCCGCGGGGTGGGTTCGGTCTACTATCTAACCTATGCGTTGCAGCATGGGGTGACTGGGGAACTCGCCATCTTTCTGGTCGGGCTGACCTTGGCGGCGGTGGCGGCGTCGATCGTGGTGCACGGGCTGACGGTCAGCCCTCTCATGGCGCGCTACTCGGCGCGGAACGAGGCTTGATGCGGGCACGCACCCGCCGCGT
>JBBSMO010000515.1:0-2723 GCA_038233155.1 Longimicrobiales bacterium | reverse complement strand
GGCCTGCCGATGACGGTCGTGGAGGTCAGCGGCCAGCACATCGAGCCGGTCGAGACGGACGAGTTCCGCATGGGCCTGGCTGAGACGTACGACGTTATCGTCGAGCCGACCGAAGACACGGCCTACACGATCTTTGCGGAGGCGATGGACCGCAGCGGTTTCGCGCGCGGCACTCTGGCCCCGCGCGCCGGTATGGCTGGCGCGATTCCGGAGCAGCGCAAACGGCCGCTGCTCACCATGGCGGACATGGGGATGCTGCACAGCAACATGGCCGGCGACGACATGGAGATGGGGGAGATGCCGGGGATGGACCACAGCGGGATGGACCACGCCGGAATGGAGCACGCCGGGATGGAGCACGCCGGGATGGAGCACGCCGGGATGGAGCACGGCGCCGCCGAGAAGCCGATCAGCGGGGAGGACACCGGCACGCCGGGCGCGAGCAAGGGCTCCATGCAGGGCCATGAAGGCCATGCGATGCCGGCCGTGGCGGAAGCGGCGCGGGAGAACCTGCCCAAGCTCGCGCGGGATGGCGTGGTGCGCACCACGGGGCTGCGGCCGCCCGGAACGCTGCCCGAGCCCGTGATGCACGAGCCGGACGATCTGCACGGCCCCGGCAACGCTGCGGTCCCGATGCTGACCCGCAGCCGGTTGGACGAGCCGGGAACCGGCCTCGGCGACGACGGCCGCCGCGTGCTCGTCTACACGCAGTTGCGCGCTTTGCATCCCGAGCCCCGGCGCGCACCAGACCGGGAGATCGAGATGCACATGACCGGCAACATGGAACGCTACATGTGGTCGATCAACGGCAAGAAGTTCTCCGAAGCGCCGCCCATCCCCTTCAACTACGGCGAGCGGTTGCGGCTCACCATGGTCAACGACACCATGATGCACCACCCCATGCACCTGCACGGCATGTGGATGGAGCTCGAGAACGGGCAGGGCGAGCACATCCCGCGCGTGCACACCATCAACCTGAAGCCCGCCGAGCGTCTATCCCTGCTCGTGACGGCGGATGCGCCCGGCCGCTGGGCGTTCCACTGCCACATCCTGTATCACATGGATGTGGGCATGTTCCGGGTGGTCGAAGTATCCCAGCCCGGCGAGTCGCAGCCGATGCCCATGCACCAGATGATGCAGCACGATATGGACGGGGTGCCGGCGATGGAGCACGGCGGAGCTGAACGCGGCACCGGGAGCGCCCGGTCGCGGCAGCCGGCGGGGGTGCCCCGTGGCTGATCAGCGCATCGAAAGGTTTACACGGTTCGCCCGGCCCGGCGCTGCGTTCGCCGCACTAACACTGCTCCTAGCCGCATTTGCCGTTCGGGCGCAGGCGCAGATCATGGACACCCACATCTATAACTTTCTGCTCTTCGACCAGCTCGAATATGCGCCCGGTGCCGACGGGCGCCCCGCCAGCTTCGACGCGATCGGCTGGGTCGGCGGCGACTACAACCGCCTGTGGGTACGCGCCGAAGGCGAGCAGCTCACCACCGGCGGTGAGGGAGAGCTCGAGGTGCAGGCGCTGTACGGCCGGCTGGTCGCTCCCTTCTGGGACGCGCTCGTCGGGGCGCGGCTGGACCGCCGCTGGGGTGATGGTGGCGATAGCCGCGGCCACCTCGCCCTCGGGCTCGAGGGGCTCGCTCCGTACTGGTTCGAACTCGCGCCTACGCTCTTTGTCAGCCAGGACGGCGATGTCTCGGCACGGCTCGAAGCCGAGTACGAGCTGCTCTTCACGCAGCGGCTGGTGCTCACCCCCGAAATCGAGTTGAACGCCGCCGTGCAAGAGGTGCCGGAGTGGGGCGTCGGCTCGGGGCTCAACGACATCGAGCTCGGAATTCGGGCGCGCTACGAGATCCGCCGCGAGTTTGCCCCGTACGCTGGGTTCTCGTGGAGCCGGCGTGTCGGCGGCAGCGCTGACTTCGCGCGCGCCGCGGGCGAAGCTGCCAGCGACGGCGCATTCCTCGTGGGGGTGCGGGTGTGGCGCTGAAGAAGCATCACACCCACCATCGGCATCTTGGATTGACGGGCATGCGGGACGGGTGGTATTGTATCGTCATGCGCAGCCCCGCGGACTTGATCCGGTCGCCCCTTCGCCGGGTAACCGCGTGCATGGCGCTCGCCGCGACTCTGTTCGCGGCGGGCGCGCCCGCGCTGCACGCGCTCGTGCATGCCGCGGGAGCTTCGCACCGCGCGACGGGTTCGCACCACCAAACCGCTCACGCCGCGACTTCGGCTGTGACCGGCGAGCACTCGCACGAAGTCGATCACCCGCCCGGCTTGCACGACGAAGCCGTGCTGCTCCGCGGCGCTCCGCTCGATTTCGTCTTCATCGCTCCGATTCCGGTCGCCGTCCTAAACCTGCTACCCGCGACGGAGCGGCTCGTTGTGCGGCCGGCGGCTCGCGGCTGGACCTCGCGCGCCCCTCCCCCAGGCGACCCCGCCCGCGCCCCGCCCCTCGTCTGACCTTCGGGTTCGCCGGCCACCCGCCGGATCGAACCCATTCGGCAGTTTTTCAAACAATCCTTGATGCGCCGCACCGCACGCCGCGGGTAATCCGCGCGTACGTGCGTGTTTTCCCGCTCCGTTCCCGCCCGTGCGGGCTGGATCGGCGGCTAAAAGCGGCGTGGATCAACTCCACACCAGGGGCGGCCCATGCCGCCCGGGGAGACCGACGTGCACCTTCAATCCGTTCGCTGGCCGCTCGCGCTGGGCGCTCTGCT
>JBBSMO010000514.1:0-2731 GCA_038233155.1 Longimicrobiales bacterium | reverse complement strand
GGAGGCAAGAACGCCGCCGCGGGTCAGCGCGGCCCCCCAGGCACTCAGCCCCGCCAACTGCTCCGCACCGCCGGACGCGGACAGGAGTTCGTCCTTGACACGGCGTTGCACCCGGAGGCCCTTCCGCGGGCGACGCCACTGGTTCGTACACATGATGCCGATTGAGTAGCGAGCCGCTTCATCTCGAAGCCCGGTGGCTTCAAGATTTTTCGGGACGGGCGACAGATCTATCCGTAGCCGCCCGCGGGTTTGGAGTCTCCAAGGTCCGCCCCCTTACGACAGGAGCCAATGCAGACTGCGATTATCGGCATCGATTGCTCGGCACAGTGGAAAAAGGTCGGTCTCGCTCTCGCCACCTCGTCCGCGAGCGGTCTGCGAGTGGAGAAGGTGGCGGTAGGGGGCAATAAAAAAGATCCTCTTGCGATCGCAGCGGCGTGGGCACGGGAATGCACCCGTCCCCTGGTTTTCGCCCTGGACGCGCCCCTCGGATGGCCGGACCGGATGGCGCGCGAGCTAGCTTGTCACCGGGCGGGAGTGGAACTGAACACTACCGCCAATCGCCTCTTCCGCCGTGCCACGGATGACTTCATCCACGAACGCCTGAAGAAGCGGCCTTTAGACGTGGGTGCGGACCGGATCGCACGCACCGCACACGCAGCCCTCCGACTCCTCGGAGGGCTGCGGGATGCCCTGGACGAGGCGATCCCCATGGCGTGGGACCCAACGTTCCAGGGCATCTGCGCAATCGAGGTCTACCCGGCAGCAACGCTGAAGGCACATGGAATCCAGGTTCCGCCGAAGAAGAACGCCACGACTGCTGAAATCCACACACACCTCGTCCGGGAACTCGGCACCCGCATGCAGATTCTGGTGGAGTGTGAGTCATGGCTGGATCAAAGGGACGCGATCGATGCGATGATCTGCGCGCTCGCGGCATACGATTTCCTGACCGGCCAAGCCATGCCGCCTGACGATCAGGAGCGAGCAGAGAAAGAGGGATGGATCTGGGCGCGTGATTCAGCGAACTCGGAGACTCGCTGAGGCCCAGCGGTTCCTGTCGCGACACCACGGGAACCCTGCTACCTGAACAGATGCGGCACCGAACCTACGTTCTACCCGGAGGACCGAGCGATTCCGTGCACCCCGGCGAACTGCAGCAGGGTCTGGACGTGAATCGCCACCACCTTTTCAACGGGTTTCTGGTAACCACCCTCCAGCGTGCTCACCACCGGCACTCCCAGATCGCGGCAGGCATGGAAGACGGTCCCATCCCGTCGAGCGAGCTGCTCACTGCTCAGACATCCGCCCCACGGATCCTTCTCGTGCGGATCGGCGCCGGCCTGGTAGAACACCACGTCGGACCCGGCCGCGGTGGAGGCGATGATCTCCGGCAGCGAGTCCAGCCAATCCTCCGCCGTCTCACGCGTAGTGGGTGGCGCTGCCCCGTAGCTGTAGAAACCGATCCAGCCGAGCCCGAGGCGGCGTATCCCATCGCGGGTGCCGTCGCCGAAGTGCTGATCGCAGTCGATGATGGCTACGCGACGTACCAATCTCCGCAAGTGCAGGCTGAGAGCGGCCACCAGGAGGCCATTGAACGTGCAGAAGGCATGGCCCTGGTCGCATCCCGCGTGGTGAAAGCCGCCGGCGGGGGCAAACGCGCTCTCCCCCGTGGTCGCCGCATGGCCAGCCGCGGAAAGGAGCGAGCCGCTGGTCCAGGGGAGCGTCGCAGCGATCTCGGCGAGCGTGTTGCCGAAGCCGTTCTTGATCCTGCCGGCGAGCACCCCGCGCACGTAGGCGGGATCGTGGACCCGGCAGAGGTCCGTCAGGGTGACCGGTGTGGGGCGGACAATGCGGATGGGGATGCCGCTCTGCTGCCAGGCGGCCACCACGAGCGCGGGCTTCTGCGCGCTCGGGGAGTAGCTGCGGTTCGCGCTCGCGCTCTGCTCGGGAGCGTAGAAGATGGGAATTTCGGGTTGCTTCATAGGATCAGGCGCGGGACGAGTCCCTAACGGGAATCGCAGCTCGTCCTCGGGTGGCGCCGCGTAGCGCGCTGCCAGTCCGGTAGCAAGATGAACGGCGTCGAAGCCGCGGAGCCGATGCCGCCGGGCTAGTGCGGCGGCGTGGTCCACCAGTACACGGACCGGCTCGATCACCTCGTATAGCGGCTTCCCCGTGGTCCCGAAGTTCGCCGCCAAGTCCGCGACCGCCTCTTCCGCTTCTTCGTGAGAGAGACGCCGGGCGGCCTCCGCTCGGGTGAGTGCCGCAACAGCTTCCGGATAGGTAGCCGTGACGCGACGACGCGGCGTGCACCGCATCGTTCAACATACGCCGGACGGGAACACCCGAACACCGAAGCCGGAACCTCCCCGTCGCCACAGTGAATCTGCGTTTCCGGTCCATTCGGATCGTACTCCAGCCGTCCGCGTCGCCCTGGGTGAAGGCCATTGGTCCCTTCTTCAGGTGCGCTTTCCAGTTGGTACGGAGTTGGCAAAATCCAGCGTCAACCAACGTAAGCCACTGTACCTCTTGTGCGGCTTGAACGCAAGCGCTGGTGCGGGTTTACGGGGAGGGGACGCGGGCCTATGTGTAAGACTCGTGAACCGAGCAAAACTTTGAATGGAGTTCAGGGGGTCGCGGGTTCAAATCCCGCCGTCCCCCCGAAGGCGGCTTTGCATCATGCGAGGGGCTGCTATGGTTTGGGTACGATTTCCTGCCGGATCGGACTACATCG
>JBBSMO010000513.1:0-2739 GCA_038233155.1 Longimicrobiales bacterium | reverse complement strand
CCGGAAGGGGCATGGTGCAGAAAGTTGTGGTCCGTAGAACCATTGTATACGGCGATGCCCGAAACCGCCAGTCCCGAGCGAGATCCCGCTTCGGGAGAGTATCGGCGCACAGGGCATCAACGTAAACGGCGCCCACCGGAAGTAGACGGAGCGGCGCCGCCGGTATAGGTTGGCGCCGGCATGTATCAAAGTCTGAAGCATCTCGGCATTTTCCTGCTCTGGAACGTTGCGGCGAGCATTTCGTTGTTGCTCCTGCCCGTGCCGGCGGGTGTTCTCGTCGCAATGATCCTCGGGTGGCTCGTGCTGTGGCGGTACCTGTTGTGCACCGGCCAGCCGGGAGAAGCCAAGCGGCAGGAGATGCTACGTCTCCGGCCGTTGCGCCAACCAGTTTTAGGATGGACGGTTGCAGCGGTCCCGGTTTTCCTCGTACTCGCCTGGTCACTCTCGACGGTATATTTTGGGCTGGTTCCCGTCCCGCCCGAGGTACTCGCCCCCTTCGAGGCTCTCACAGGCACGCCTTTGGGCCGCCTCTCCGTCGCTCTGCTGGCGGTGGGGGTTGCTCCGGTGCTCGAGGAGTTCTTCTTCCGCGGGCTCATTCAGCAACCGCTCGAGGCACGTTGGGGAGCCGCGCCGGCGATTGGCTTCTCAGCCAGCCTCTTTGCCGTGATACATCTGCTGCCGTGGGTGTTGCCGCTGCACCTGTTTCTCGGGTTGGTATTCGGTTGGGCGGTTTACGCCACCGGTTCCATCTGGGTCGCGGTCATCCTGCACGCGGCGAACAACATCGCTGCCGTAGCGGGAATGCGTGCGATGGCGGAGCAGCCCGCTGTCCCCACGGTATGGGAAGCCGGTCCGGGCGCTGACTGGTGGGCTGCACTCGCTGTCCTGCTCGTTTCCGCCGTGGCCGCCCTCTGGGTGGGCCGCAGCCTCTGGCGGGCGGGACGCGGAGCTCTGCCCGCGGGATAGGCAGCATTTTTGCCCCTCCGTCAACGCCTTCCTCCTCGAAACTCCAGCTACCTGCATCTCCATGGCAAACTCGCAGCCCGGCCTTGACAGCCTCCTCGAAGAAGATCGCCGCTTTCCACCGCCGCCCCAGTTCGCGAAGCGTGCCCGCGTTTCGGAAGATGAAGTCTACGCGAGCGCTGCGGCCAATCCTGAAGAATATTGGGCGGGTTGGGCCGGCCAGCTCGAGTGGGACGAACCGTGGGAGCGCGTGCTCGATTGGAACCCGCCTTTCGCCCAGTGGTTCGCCGGCGGCAAACTGAACGTCAGCCGCAACTGCCTGGACCGCCACCTTGCCGAACGCGGCGACAAGCCCGCGCTGATCTGGGAAGGCGAGCCCGGCGACAAGCGAACCTTCACCTATCGCGAGTTGCACCGTGAGGTGAGCAAAGCGGCCAACGCTTTGAAGGCGCTCGGCGCCGGCAAGGGAGACCGGGTTGCCATCTACCTGCCGATGATCCCGGAAGCCGCCATCGCCATGCTCGCCTGCGCACGAATCGGCGCGCCGCATTCGGTGGTTTTCGGGGGGTTCAGCGCCGAGTCGCTGCGGGACCGAATTTGCGATGCGGAGGCCAAGCTGCTGATCACCGCGGACGGCGGGTACCGGCGCGGCGGCGTGGTGGCACTCAAAACTGCGGCCGATGAAGCTTTGGACGAGCAGGGCGGCTGCCCCAGCATCCACCATGTGCTCGTAGTCCGGCGCGAGGGCGCGGGCGGCGAATCCATCGGGGATGCAAAGCTGAAAGCCGGGCGCGACGTGTGGTGGCACGACGCCGTCGGCACCGCCGGTCCCGAGTGTACCCCCGAATCGATGGATAGCGAAGATCTGCTCTACATCCTCTATACCTCCGGCACTACGGGCAAGCCAAAGGGAATCATGCACACCACGGGCGGATACCTCACGCAGGTGTACGCCACGACCAAGTGGGTATTCGATCTGCAGGACGATGATGTCTACTGGTGCACCGCCGATGTGGGTTGGGTCACCGGCCACTCGTACATCGTATACGGGCCGCTGGCCAACGGCGCAACCGCGCTGATGTACGAGGGCGCGCCCGACTACCCGGACCGTGCCCGTTTCTGGAAGCTGGTCGAGGATTACGGCGTTACGATCTTCTATACGGCGCCGACCGCGATCCGCGCCTTCATGAAGTGGGGCACGCAGCACCCGGAGCAGCACGACCTGTCCTCCCTGCGGTTGATCGGCACCGTCGGTGAGCCGATCAACCCGGAGGCATGGATGTGGTACCACGAGCAAATCGGGGGCGAGCGCTGCCCCATCATCGACACCTGGTGGCAAACGGAAACGGGCGCGATCATGATCACTCCGCTGCCGGGGGTGACGGAGACGATTCCCGGCAGCGCGACCAAGGCGTTCCCCGGAATCCAGGCGGACATCATGGATGGCGACGGCAACGTCATTCCCGTTGGCGCCGGCTTTCTCGCCATCCGCCGCCCTTGGCCGTCCATGCTGCGCGGCATCTGGGGCGACGAGCAGCGCTTTCGCGAGACTTATTGGTCTAAGTGGGCGGGGCAAACGGTGGGTTCGGGAAATGACGCCCAGCCGGGAGAGAGCGTGTACTTCCCCGGCGATGGCGCCAAGCGCGATGCGGAAGGCAACTTCGTAATCGTCGGCCGCATAGACGATGTCCTCAACGTCGCCGGGCACCGCATCGGCACGATGGAAGTCGAAAGCGCGCTCGTAGATCACCCCAGCGTCGCCGAAGCCGCGGTGGT
>JBBSMO010000512.1:0-2742 GCA_038233155.1 Longimicrobiales bacterium | reverse complement strand
CTGCACGGTGTCAGTCGGCGTCGCCCCTTTGCCGAGCCACTCGATCGCCTTGTCACGATTCACGACAATGGTCTTCGGCTGTGTACGCGGGTTGTAGTGCCCGAGGGTTTCTACGAAGCGCCCGTCGCGGGGCATGCTGCTCTCCGCAACCACAATGCGGTAGTGCGGGGCTTTCTTGCGGCCCATGCGCCGCAGGCGGATTCTGAGTGCCATCTCTCTTCTCTCCCAAGTCGTGAATCGTGGCGTCCAGCGCCGGCCGGCGGCGTGCCGGAGTCCGGTGGTGCGGACGATCTTGAACTACAAGTTACCGGTGACCAGGCTGTTGGTGACCGGTCACTGATTTCTGGTCACCTATCTTCCAAACGGTGCGCCGCCGCCGAAGGGCATCTTCGGCATTCCGCCGCCCATCGGCATCATGCCGCCGAACTTCTTCATCTGCTTCATCAGCTTCTGCATCTCCTTGAACTGCGCCAGCAGCTTGTTGATTTCCTGCACCGGGCGACCCGAGCCGCGGCCGATGCGGGCGCGGCGGCTGCCATTGAGCATCTCGGGGCGGCGGCGCTCCTGCGGCGTCATCGACAGGATGATCGCCTCGATGTGCTTCATCCGCTGCGGGTCTACCTTGACGTTCTTGAGCATCTTGTTGTTGATGCCCGGCAGCAGCTTGAGCAGGTTCTCGAGCGGCCCCAGGTTCTGGAGCTGCCGCATCGCCGTGAGAAAATCTTCGAGGTCGAAGCGGCCCGCGCCCATCATCTTGCGCTCGAGCTTGGCCGTTTGCTCCTTGTCGAAGGCGCGCTCGGCGCGCTCGACCAGCGTCAGAACATCGCCCTGCTGCAAAATCCGCCCGGCGAGCCGCTCGGGGTGGAAGTCCTCGAGGCCATCCAGCTTCTCGCCGACCCCTAGGAACTTGATCGGCTTGCCGGTGACGCCGAAGATGGAAAGCGCCGCGCCGCCTCGCGCGTCGCCGTCCATCTTGGTGAGGACGACGCCGGTCACATCCAGCGCCTCGTCGAAGCCCTGCGCGATCTTGACCGCTTCCTGGCCGGTCATCCCGTCGGCGACGAAGAGGATCTCGTCCGGCTGAACGAGTTTCTTCAGCCGCCGCAGCTCGTCCATCATCGTTTCGTCGATCTGCAGCCGGCCAGCGGTGTCGAAGATCAGGACGCGGTCGCGCTCGCGAATGGAAACTTCGAGCGCTTTCTTGGCGATGCCCAGCACGTCCTGCGACCCAGCCTCGGCGTAGACCGGAACGCCGACCTGCTCGCCCAGCGTCTGCAACTGGTCTACCGCCGCGGGGCGGTATACGTCGCAGGCGACCAGCCGCGTCTGCCGCATCTCGCGCTTCATCTTCCGCGCGAGCTTGCCCGCGGTCGTCGTCTTGCCGGAGCCCTGCAGCCCCACCATCATGATCTTGGTCGGCGGCGTCGCGGCAATCTCGATCGGCGCGCGCTTTTCGCCCAGCATGGCCGTCAGCTCGTCGTGCACGATCTTGACGATCTGCTGGCCCGGCGACACCGAGCGCAGCACCTGCTCGCCCAGCGCCTTTTCCTCAACCCGCTTCAGAAACTCGCGCGTGACCTGGAAGTTGACATCCGCCTCGAGCAGCACGCGCCGGATCTCGCGCAGCCCCTCGCGGATCATGGGCTCCGTCAGCACTCCGCGCTGGCGGAAGCCGCCGAGTACGGTGTCGAGCTTTTCGGTGAGCTGGTCGAACATCAGGGTCTGGTGCGCTGCGCCGGTTGATGCAAAGCTGAGAAAGGTAGCGCAGATGCGGGGTCGTGACAAGGCCGGCTGGCGTGGAGGACGACACGTGAAACCGGAGGTTCCAGCAGCCGATCTGGTACCTGGCATGAGAGTTTCACCGCTTCTGCTACTACTCCTCTCCGTGTGGGTAGCGGCCTGTGCCGATCAGCCCCGACTGGAGAACGAGTTGTTCAGCCCAAGCCTGAATTTGCTGCTCGAATCGCATCAGGTACCGTACACCGCGAACCGCAGCATCATCCTCAGGTCGGATCATTCTGCTTGCATGATAGACTCGTTCCGCCTCACCGTATTATGTGGCAACCGCGAATGGCGGTCAGTTACTCAGATCGGCGCGGGCGTCGGGGATGGTCCTGGTGAGTTCCGGAACCCGGCCGCATTGGTTCGGGGCGATGGGGGAAGGCTGGGGGTCGTAGACTGGCGTGCGAAACGGCTTACCCTGTTCTCGGGTGCGGGAGAAGTGCGGCGCCAACTTGACCTACGTGGTGCGCCGGGTGATCCGAACGAGCGCGCCGATATTGCCGCCGCTGCCGAAGCGCCCGATGGGACGATCGTAACTTGGACCGGCGAAGCCGCCCTGCACCGGTTCGATTCAGCCGGCGCGTATATAGGAGATCTGCGACTGCCGGAGTACCGCGAAGAAAGGCGCAACGCGCGCGACATGGAAGAGCGCGCCGAGACGTACCGGGCGGTGTTCAAAATGGAGGCGCCCGCGGAGGTGCTGCGCGAGCAGGCGGCGAAGCGAAGCCCGCCATGGTACCAGGCGAGCCACTGAAGTACGATTCACGGGGCCGCCTGTGGGTGCTCACCTCCCGAGACCACGACGAGTTCTCCTACTTTGAAGTGTTCGGCGGAGAGCGGCATGTGGGGCGCGCGCGCGTGCGCGACCGGGTGCTTGGTTTTGACGTGCTGGACACACGCTCGTCGTGCTAGCCGAGCGCGGCACGCGCGATGCCAACGGGCTGCGGCCGCTGCACCTGG
>JBBSMO010000511.1:0-2744 GCA_038233155.1 Longimicrobiales bacterium | reverse complement strand
TCGTCAATGGCAAGCGGCTGCCGGGCGCGCCCACCTTCTCCGAGCTCGAGGCCATGGTGCGCGAAGAAGCAGGCATAGCCGGGGAACCAGCGGCCGGTTGAGATGACCCGCACCGCCGCTGCCCCGGCCGCGAGCCGGGTGGAAGACTGGCAGGGGCTTGCGGACCGCCCGCCGGTGGCGCGCATGGCGATAGCGGTCCTTGCCTTGATCGGCCTGCTGATCGCCGCCTATCTGGCGCTGTACAAACTCGGCTACCTGGGCGTAATCCAGTGTACTGTCGGGGGGTGTGAAACCGTCCAAAGTTCGCAATACGCCCTCTTTCTCGGAATCCCGGTCGCGGTTTGGGGAGCCGGTGCCTACCTGACGCTGTTGATCCTCGCCGCACTCGGCGTCCAGCCGCGCCGGGTTTCCGAGCGATGGGTCGCTCTCGCCATCTTCGGGGTTGCCGCGGCCGGTGTCATCTTTTCGGCGTATCTTACTTATCTCGAGGCCGCCGTCATCCAGGCGTGGTGCCAGTGGTGCGTGGTTTCCGCTGTGATCATCACCCTGATTTTTCTGCTTTCGTTGCCTGGTCTCCGCTACGCCAGGTGAACCGTGTGTAAACTTGCCGGAGCGTTATGAGCGATCGTCCGACCACTGTTCCCGTGCGGCTCGTCTTCGCGGATGAGGGCACCTTTCACGCCGAAGTCGTGCAGGTGCCGCTCGACCGGCTTAGCGAGTACGACCGCCTGGTAGATCTGCTTCGCGAGGAGGAGAGTGTCACCCGCCAGCTATACCTGGACATGGCGCGGCTCGTTTCCGCCGCCGTGCTCGAGGAGACGCCCTGATGCCCGGGCTGCGCCGGACCTCATCCGCAGTCGGCCAGTTCTCAGGCCGGGTGCGAGTGTTCGCTGCTGCCGCTTGCTTGGTGGCCGCGGGGTGTGCGTCGCAATCGGGAGATTCCGCGCCTGCGGAGGCTTCGGAAGCGGCCCGCGAGCCGATTGCCCTGGAAGTTCCCGCTGCCGAGCTTGCGCAGGTGAAGGGAATCTCCGAAGGCAGCGACAGCGCGCCGGTAGAGATTCACGAGTTCGCGGACTTTCAGTGCCCCGGCTGTGCGCAGTTCGCGCTGGCCGCCACGCCGTACATCCGAGAGCGCTACGTCGATTCTGGGGTGGTGCGCTACACCTATTTCGACTACCCGTTGGTGAGCATCCACCCGAATGCTTTTCTCGCGGCGCGCGCCGCCCGCTGCGCCGACGAGCAGGAGCAGTTCTGGCCGTATCACGACATGCTGTACACGCAGCAATCGGTGTGGAGCGGCGAGGCGGACCCTGCCGGCAGCTTCACTAGCTTTGCCAGCCAGCTCGGCCTGGATCAGGATCGCTTCAGCGCCTGCCTCAACTCGGATCGCTACGCGGCCGAGATCACCCGCAGCATGAAGCTCGGCGAGTACCTGCGGGTGCCGGGCACGCCGACCATCTTCATCAACGGTGAAAAGGTCGAGGTTCAGTCGGTGCAGCAGCTCGATCAACTCATCCAGCGAGCAGCAGGCGGGGCGGTTCCCCCCGCCTAAGCCCCCGCGGCGGGCGCGTCGGCTTTCGCGAGCACGCTACGCGCCCGGGCGAGGGTCCACTCGTGCACGTGCGGGGGCGGCCACTCTCCTGACCGCGCACCGCGGAGCAGCCGTTCACTTTCCCTATGCGCGCGCGCAGACGTTCTCGGGCCGAGCCAGCCCCGCGCTTTGGCTTCCGCGAACTCGTCCTCGTCCAATCGCTCGATAGATCCGTCACTGTCCCGCCAAACATCCAGGCAGAGGTCGGTAGTGCACCAGTTCCCGCCATTCATCCTCACCGGTGTGAGGATGTTAGCATAGACGCCGGTGAAGGTGCCATCCGCCAGGTGGAAGCGGCCGATATCGTGCCACCGGCCAGGGTACGTGAACCAGATCACGGGGCTGCCCGGCTCGAGGATTACCTGCCCGACTGCCTGTACCGGTTCCTCCACCAGAGCGGAATCGAGGAGCGTAACGACAAACCCATCCCCCGCGTGGATGAGTCGCTGTTGGAAAATCTGCTCGCTGGCGGGGAGCCGCCTATACCGGATCACAACGGCGGCACCGGGAACCAGAGATCGAGGCGGTATCACAGCGTTTTCCGGGTTGCGGGGGCGGGAATGCGAGAGGTGATCTCGCGGGGAAATCGTACGAGTTATAACCCGATATTTCCAAAGGGTTGACAGAACAGCAATCGGGGGTATCTTCGGAATACACCCGAACGAGGGTTCGAGCGAGCCCGTCATCCGCTCCTGCGATTCCCGGCACGCTTCTCCTCGCCCCGTTCTCCCGCCGTAATCCCTGCAAGGAGACACTGCTATGCGACGTAGACTAGCCTTCCTCCTCCCGCTGGCGCTGATCGCGTGCCAAGATACGCCCGAGCCGACTTCCGTGACGGCGTCTGAAGCGGCGTTCTCGCGAGGTGCGGCGACGGTGGATGTCATCGTGGCACTGAATCCCGGTTTCGCTCCCGGCGCGCACGCGGCCAATCAGGCCCGTGCCGCGGAGTTCGCGCGAGGGCTGGGCGTGGCGCCCACCCACGCGTACGGCACCGCGCTGTTCGGGTTCGCGGCGACCGTCCCCGAGGGACGCTTGAACGCGCTACGCAATGACCCGCGGGTGGACTATGTGGACTTCGATGCGCCGGTTTCTATTCCGACTCCGCGGGTGAACGCCAAGCCTTGCTTCGCTGGTGGAAGCTGCGATGGGGGTG
>JBBSMO010000510.1:0-2751 GCA_038233155.1 Longimicrobiales bacterium | reverse complement strand
TGTAGTTCTTGCTCGTACTCCACGGCGGCGGCCTTGCTGCCAAGCTCCCCCCGGATTCGGTGCACGTTTCTGGGCGGGACGGGCACCCATGAGATGAATGCGCGGCGGGCCATGCGGAAGTTGCTGCGCGGGTGCGCCGGGGGCACGCAGCGCTCGTCTCCCCAGAACAGGTGCACCCGCCGCCATTCGACGCGCGACCGGTACGGCTCCAACCCGAGCAGTTCGTAGACCGGCCGTGGCGTGCTCCCTCCTGCCAGTGCCACGGCGAAGCGGCCGCGCTCGGAAATGGCCCCATTGGCCGCGGCGGCGAAAGAGTCGGCGGCTGCGCGGGCGAGCCCGGCCGCGCTGTCGAAAACTAGGATTTTCGCATGCACCTTCCCGCTACGAAGGCGGGGTGTGCCAGCGGCGGCCGTCGTCGGCAAGGAGCACATCGGCGCCAGACGGGCCCCAACTGCCGGCGGCGTACTCTTCGAGCGGCGGTTCGCCAGCGGCGGCCCAAGCCTCGAGGATCGGGGTCATCAGGTACCAGGCAGCCTCGACTTCATCCCGCCGGGCGAAGAGGGTGGCGTCGCCGGCCATGGCGTCCAGCAGCAGGCGCTCGTACGCAGCCGGCACCGTTTCGCTGAAGGCGTTGCTGTAGGTGAAGTCCAGAGCGACGGGATGGAGCGGGCCGCGCAGGCCAGGCACTTTGGCTTCAAAGCAGAGGGTGATCCCTTCGTTCGGCTGCATTCTGAGGATCAGCCGGTTCGGAGCGGGGCTGTCCCCCTCGACCACATCGAGTATTGGGTGCGGCGCCGGGCGGAACTGCAGCACGATCTCCGTTACCCGCGCGGCCAGGCGCTTCCCGGTACGCAAATAGAAAGGCACGCCCGCCCAGCGCCAATTATCCAGCCAAAGGCGCAGCGCCGCGAACGTTTCGGTCTGTGAAGCCGCGGCCACACCCTCCTCCTCGGTGTACGCGGCGACCGGCTCGTCATCCACGAGTCCCCTGCCATAACGGGCGCGGACGGTTTCGCCCTCAACGGCGGCTGGCCGGATGGGCCGGGCCGAGCAGAGCACCTTGACCTTTTCGTTGCGGATCGAGTTCGCGTCGTACGCGGCCGGGGGCTCCATGGCGACCAGCATCAGCAACTGCAGCAGATGGCTTTGTACCATGTCCCGAAGCGCACCGCTTCCCTCGTAGTAGCCGGCGCGCCGCCCTACTCCTACGCTTTCCGCCACCGTGATCTCGACGTGGTCTACGAACTGCCGGTTCCAGACCGGCTCCCAGATCACATTTGCGAAGCGCAAGACCAACAGGTTCTGGACCGTTTCTTTCCCCAAGTAGTGATCAATCCGGAAGATCTGCGATTCGTCGAACACCTTCAGCAACGTGTCGTTCAGCGAGCGCGCTGATTCCAGATTTTTACCGAACGGCTTTTCCACGATGATCCGGGACCACGAAACTTCCCCCGGCAGATGCACCAGCCCCGCACGCGCCAACTGTTCGACTACCAAGGGCACGACTCCGGGCGGGGTCGCCAGGTAGAACAGCCGGTTTCCCGCCGTACCGCGCGTAGCATCCAACCCGGCCAAGGTCTTACTGAGCCGCATGAATCCCGCCTCGTCCTCGAAGACGGAGCCCACGTAGAAGAGCGCGTTTTCAAACTCGCTCCACTCGTCCGCATCGAACGTTTCGGCGAATTCTCGTGCTCCCTCCCGCATCCGCAAGCGGAATTCGTCCCGGCCGAGGCTGTCTCTAGCGAACCCAACCACCGCGAAGCTCGCCGGAAGCAGCCGCTGCCGGTGCAGCTCGAACAACGCCGGGATCAGCTTGCGGCGCGTCAGATCCCCTGTCGCCCCGAAGATTACCACCGCGTGGGGCTCCGCCACATGCACCGCCGGCATTCGCTCGCCGACAGGGTGAGCCGAGGGCGAAGCCGGAATGCGAGACTCAGCGAGCGGATTCAACAGCGACCCAGCGGGGTTAAAGGACAGCCGTACAGTGGCATAGCTCTGCGCCTTTAGCCATCATCGCCCGCCGAAGGGTCTGCCCGGCGCCATCCGTACACATCGCAGGCCGGCCGCCCGAAGGAATTGTGATAGGACGAACAGGATGGTCAGGATAACAGCGAACAGCAAAGGGGAGCACCTGTGCCCGGACCAGGTCAAAGGTGCTCATCCTGTTGGTCCTGTTCATCCTGTACATAAACAATCCAAAATCCAAAATCTAAAATCCAGAATTGCAGTTCTAATCCGTCTCCTGCACTGCATGGCCGCCGAACTGGTTGCGGAGCGCGGCGATCACCTGCGCGCTGTACGACTCCTCCTGGCGGGATTGGAAGCGCGCGAGCAGCGAAAGGGTGATGACCGGCAAGGGAACGTTGAGGTCGATACCTGTTTCCACTGTCCACCGGCCCTCGCCGGAGTCGGCGACCCAGCCGCGGATGCGCTCGAGGTCCTGCCCCTCGGCTGCATAGGCGCGTTCGAGCAGCTCGAGCAGCCAGGAGCGCACGACGCTTCCGTGGTTCCAGATTCCGGCGATCTGCCGCAGGTCCAGCGGGAAGTCGGAAGCACGCAGCAGCTCGAACCCTTCCGCGTAGGCCTGCAGCAGGCCGTATTCGATCCCGTTGTGCACCATCTTGGTGAAGTGGCCGGCGCCGCTGGGGCCTACATGGGCGTAGCCGTTCTCCGGCGCCAGCGTCCGGAAGAGCGGCTCGACGATGCCGACGGCCTCATCCGCCCCGCCGACCATCAGGCAATACCCCTCGG
>JBBSMO010000509.1:0-2758 GCA_038233155.1 Longimicrobiales bacterium | reverse complement strand
GCCGCTTGGCCCACACCGCAAAGCTGCTCGCCGCCGGGGACTTGTCGCAGCGGGCGGCTGTGCCGGAAGATGATGCCGTAGGCGATCTCACCCGCGCCGTGAATGCTCTTGCGGACGAGCTGCAGCGGCGGCTCGGGCAGCTAGAGGGCGAGCGCGCCGAGATGCAGGCGCTGATCGATTCGATGTCCGAGGGAGTGCTCGCGATTGGGACGGACGGTACAATCCGCCGCAGCAATCCCGCGGCACGCCAGCTGTTCGGAATCACCGCTACTCCGGGCGCCCGCCCGGAAACAGTGTCGCGCCGCCCGCCATTCCTCGAGCTGATCGAATCCGCGAGGTCAGGTTCGCCGGTACCCCCAACGGAGCTGATCGCCGACGGGCGCAGCCTGTTGGCAACGGCGCATCCGCTGGCCGGGGGCGGGGCGGTTCTCGTCTTCCTCGACATTTCGGAGCTGCGCCGCCTGGAGAGTGTGCGCCGGGATTTCGTAGCCAACGCCTCGCACGAACTGAAGACGCCTCTGACGGCGATTCGCGGGTTCAGCGAAACCCTGCTCGACGAGACGCTGCCGAACGAGTTGCGCCTGCGTTTCACGCGCATCGTCAGCGACAATGCCGACAGGCTGCAGCGAATCGTAGACGACCTCCTGGACCTGTCCCGCATCGAGTCGGGAGGGTGGCGAGTGAACACCTCTCCCGTGGCGCTGGATTATCTGGCGCGGGATGTCTGGCAGACGGCCGCCCGCCACGGGGCGGGAGGTGGCCCGGGCTTCGACGTTGCCATCGACCCCGCGGCGAACCTGGTTCTCGCCGATGATGGCGCCCTCAGGCAGATCTTCGCGAATCTCTTCAGCAATGCCGCCCGGTACACCCCAGGCGACGGCGCGGTGCGCGTGAGTGCCGCGCCAAGCGACACAGCCGGTCCTCAAGAGGAATCGCCCCCCGGCGAACAGCGCCGGTGGGTGATAGTCGAAGTTGCGGATACCGGCTCCGGCATCCCCTCGGCCCATCTACCCCGCATTTTCGAACGCTTTTATCGTGGCGATCCTGCTAGATCGAGGCAAGAAGGCGGCACCGGTCTAGGGCTGGCGATCGTGCGCCACCTGGTCGAAGCCCATGGGGGGCGAGTCACCGCCGAGAGCGAACTTGGCCGCGGGACCACGATCCGTTTCAGCCTGCCTGCCGCCCCTTCGTTATAGAACGACAGCCTTTCCGTTGTGCAGAGACACCGGTAGGTTTGCCCCCGATCCGCCCGCGCACGCTCGCGCGGGAGACGCCAGAACGGCATCGGGAGAGCCCTTATGTGTCACGCCGGTATCCGCACGCTTTGCATCACCCTCGTGCTGGCAGCGGCAACTCCGCTGCGCGCCCAAGAAGCGAACATCTTCGAAACCAAAGCTCTGCGCCTGGGCGTCGGGGGGCGGGTACAGACGCTGTTCAGCACCTCTTCCGTAGATGATGTCGCGGGGACGCTGTTCGAGCTTCGACGTGTGCGGATGGAGTTCACCGTGCAGGTGAACGAGTACATCAGCGGCAGGATAACGCCTGATTTCGCCAACGACCGTGTTTCACTCAAAGACACGTATCTGTCGTTCGCTCTGGCCCCGGCGTTCGAGTTTCTCGCTGGCAAGGCGCATCGCCCCTTTAGCCTGCTCACGCAAACCAGCAGTCTTCGGATGCCAGTTGTCGAGCGCGGCCTCCGCATCCGCGGGGTGGGTGGCTTCGATCAGCATGAGCTCGTCACCGATTTCGAGTATGCCGACCGCGCGCTGGGGTTGCAGGTGCGGGGCGGGCTACCGGCCACCGCGCTCGGCCTCGAGTATGGCGCGGGCGTCTTCAACGGCCCAACCGCTCCGGGGCCGGACGGCCGCTCGGCGTCGCAAGCTGCCGCCCGCGCAAGCATACAACCGGTTGCGGATCTGCGGATCGGCGCCGGGTGGAGTGGCCGCGAGTTCCGGAGTGCGCAGGAAGTACCGTCTCCGGGGGGCGACTCTTTCCGCTATGAACGCGGCAATGCCTGGGAGTTGGACGCCGAGTACGGGTCGTTCGCGCCCGGGCTGCACCTCCTAGGCGAGATCGCTCGCGGTGATGCCGACCCCTTTGCCGGCCGCGAGTTTTTCGGTGCGCAACTCTGGAGCGCATACCGGGTTGTTCCGGCGGCCGGCGCGCTGGCCTTTGTAGAGCCTGCCTTCCGCGTGAGCTACGGAGATATTGACGATTCCGACGCCGGCGGAACGCTGCTCACTCCGGGAATCAACCTTTACTTCGATGCCTTGAACCGGATCATGATCGGTCTGGATTGGTGGAACCCGGACGGCGGCGGCGACTCGGTCGCAAGCTTCAAAACCATGTTTCAAATGGCGTTCTAGACGGAGGTCGAGAGAGTCAAGAACGGTTCACAACTTCTTAGGTGAACTGCGGTTCGCGCGAGAGAGATCCTTCGGTCGCAAGCTCCCTCAGGATGACAAAGCGGGTGGTGCCAGACATCTCCTCGGCAAGCTCAGGGCAGGCTTTTCGGTCGATAGTTCCGTCAGGATGACAAAGCGGGTGGTGCCAGACGGCCCCGTTGAAGGAGGGCAACTCGGCCAGAACCCCTAGTTGTCATCCTGAACGAAGTGAAGGATCTGCGGTTCCGCACGAAATCCTTCAGTCGCAAGCTCCCTCAGGAAGACAAAGTGGTCGCGCGAGGGATTCTTCGGTCGCAAGCTCCCTCAGGATGACAAGGCGCATTCGCACGCGAAGGGCGGGTCGCCCGGCGCGG
>JBBSMO010000508.1:0-2759 GCA_038233155.1 Longimicrobiales bacterium | reverse complement strand
CGCGCCCCAGCGGGCGCGGAGCCTTTGGCCGGGTCGAGGTGCGGGACCAAGGGTCGGTGTATTCGATGTTTTCCCCCTTTGCCGCGTGGGAAGCGGATCTCGGCCTGGTGGCGGGTGGCGGCCCCGTCTACACGCGGTATGGCTTCCGCAGCCACCCTTACCGGTACCGAATTCAATCACGGGCGATGTACGCGATAGGGGTCAACGCCTTCGCGGGTGAGATCATGGTGGATGGCCGCCCCACCAACTCGCCGGTCAGCTTCACGGGGTATGCCCGCGCCTCCCAATACGACTATACTCGCTTCTACGGTTGGGGCAACGACACCGAGCCGCTACGAGGGGATCTGTTCAAGACGGACCAGACACGGTTGCTGCTGTCGGGCGGGATCGAGCGCCCCGTCGGCAATCATGCGCGGATCAGCGCCGGGCCCATCTTCCAGTACGCCTGGTCCAGCCCCGATTCGCTCAGCGCGCTCGCGCAGACCGCGCCAACCGGGGCCGAGTCGCTCGGCGATGGCGGGTTGAGGGGGTTGTTGGTCTATGATCGCGGGGACCACACCCTGCTGCCCCGGCTCGCGCTGCACGGCGAGGCTGAGACGACGGTCTACTCGGGCCTCGGTCAGGCCGACGGCCCGTTCGGGCGGTTCGGAACCACCTTCACAGGGTACCTGCCGCTGCCCGGGCCGCTCGAGCCGACGCTCTCGGTGCGCACCGGCGGCGCCTGGGCCTGGGGAGATTTCCCCTATTGGGAGGCTGCGTACTTAGGCGGCGAGGGCACGTTGCGCGGCTACCCGCGGCAGCGCTTCGCGGGCGACGCATCGCTCTTTGGTGCGGCCGAGCTGCGCACCTTTCTTACGCGCCGCAAGCTGCTGGTAGTGCGCAGTGACATCGGCGGGATTCTGTTGGCGGACGCCGGTCGCGTTTTCTACGGGGGAGAGTCCGAAGGCGGGTGGAACACCTCGCTCGGCGGCGGGTTCTGGTTCGGCTTCCTGGACCGCTCGGTCCTCGTCCGGGCGACGTACGTCTATGGCGAGGAGGGCAAGTTCTACTTCACCCTGGGCCGCGGCTGGTAGGTGCCGGCGCCGCGGGCCGCGCTGTGCCGGCGGAAACGCCGCCCGCCTGGCGTTCTTGCTGCCCCGCGGTGACTCGGCCGTACCAGCGTGTAAATCGCGCTCCGGTCATGCCGTGCGCTACGACAGAGGCGCAGATCACCCCCCGCCGGACCCAGCAAGACGCCGCTCGCGAGAGCTATCAAGGTAGCCGGCAGCGGCCCCCGCTCGAGCCGCTTCGAGGCCAGGGCCAATGCCAGGGTGATGCCGCCTAAGGCGGCGACGATGACGTTGAAGTTGTTCATCATGGCCGTGAGGTAGCACAACGGCGTTGAGCGGGAAAGAGGTTGTCGGCAATCTCTCTTTCCCTCCCGCACGGAGACGGAGTATTCTCCGTCCGCGCCATTGCTCGTTTCCCCGCACTGCTTCCTTGCCATGCCCGCGCACGATCCCCGCCGCTGGCGCATTCTGCTCCTGCTCTCCGTGGCAGAGCTGCTGGGCATGTCGTTGTGGTTCACCGCCAGTGCGGCGGCGCCGCAGCTCGAGGCGCTGTGGGGGCTCAGCACGCAGCAGGCCGGTTGGCTGACCACCATTGTGCAGCTCGGTTTCGTGGCCGGGACCGCTGTCGCAGCAGTTCTTAACCTTGCGGATGTGGTCCCCGCCCGGCCCTTCTTTGCGGCTTCAGCCCTTTGCGGCGCGCTGGCCAACGCCCTGCTAGTGGTCGCACCTGGTTTCGCGGCGGCACTCGTGCTGCGCTTTCTCACCGGCTTCTTTCTGGCCGGCGTGTACCCGCCGGCAATGAAGATGATCGCGACCTGGTTCCAGTCCGGGCGAGGCCTAGCCATCGGAACCGTCGTAGGCGCGCTGACGCTCGGCAAGGCTACACCGTACCTGATGCGCGCCTTCGAGAGCAGCTCATTCGAGCCCGTTGTCCTGGCTGCTTCCCTGGCGGCGGTTGCGGCCGCGTTGCTGGTCGGTTGGGGCTATCGCGAAGGGCCGTTCCCTTTCGCGCGGCGCCCGTTCTCCTGGGGCTTGGCGGGAGCCGTGGCGGGCCACTCGCCTACGCGCTTAGCGATCGGAGGGTACCTCGGTCACATGTGGGAGCTCTACGCCGTCTGGACCTGGATCCCCGCCTTTCTCGCCGCCAGTGCACTCGCCTTGGGTAGCGCCTCGCCACCCCGCTTCTGGGTAGATGTTGCCGGTTTCGGCGCGATAGCGAGCGGCGCCCTGGGCTGTGTCATCGGCGGTTGGGCCGCGGACCGGATCGGCCGGGGGCGCTGGGTCAACCTGGCGATGGGCATCAGCGGCTGCTGCTGCTTAGGCATCGGGCTGCTGTTCGGCGGGAACTTTTGGATAGTGGCGGCCGTGGCGTGGGTATGGGGCTTCTTCGTGGTCGCGGATTCTGCGCAGTTCAGCGCCATGATCACAGAAGTCGCTCCCTCGCATGCCGTCGGTACTGCGCTCACCCTGCAGACTTCGCTGGGGTTTCTGCTCACCATGGTCACGATCCAGGGCGTTCCCGCGATCGCCGCTGCGGCAGGTTGGCAGTGGGCCTTCCCCGTGCTCGCGATCGGCCCGGCGCTGGGCATCGCCGCGATCCGCCGCTTTCAGCGTGGAGGCGAACCCTCACCCGAGGCCTAACCCCCGACCCCTCTCCGGCCGGAACCCCCTCCCCGACCCCTCTCCCCGCAAGGGGGAGAGGGACCCCTG
>JBBSMO010000507.1:0-2759 GCA_038233155.1 Longimicrobiales bacterium | reverse complement strand
CTCGACAATGTAGAAGATGGTGTTGTACACCTCGCCGCCGGCTCCCTCATTGGTGAAGGGGTAGCCGCCTAGGCCCTGCTTCTCGGGGTCGTTTCGCGTCAGGTCCGGGCTGATCGGCGCCCAGTTCCGGCCGCGGTCGTCCGAGCGGAGCAGCACGTTACCGGCATGGTACAGCACGGTGGGATCGTGCGGCGATGCCTCGATTGGGGCGTTCCAGTTGAAACGGTATTTCACATCGCGCGGCGTAGTACCGAGCCCCAAGTACGGGTACGCCATCACGCTGCGGTTCTGCCGCGTAGCATGATCGTATTCTTCGATCTGGCCCTGGTAGCAGTCGCCGTACACCAGCTTGGGATCTGCCGGATCGAAGGCCAGATGCGCGCTCTCGCACCCCGACACTGCGTACCAGTCCTTCCAATCGATGCCAGCACCCGTGGTGCGGCTGGCGATCGCCACACTGCTGTTATCCTGCTGCCCCCCGTAGAGATAATACGGGAAGCGATCATCTACATCTACCCGGTAAAACTGGGCGGTCGGCTGGTTCTGCTGGGTAGACCAGCTCTTGCCGCCGTTCAATGATACGTTGGCGCCCCCGTCGTTGGCGTTGATCAGGTAGCGGGTGTCCAGCGGGTTGATCCACAGGTCGTGGTTGTCGCCGTGCGGTGTCGGCACGCGGGCGAAGGTCTTGCCCCCGTCCACGGACTTCAGCGCCGGCGCATTCAGCACCCAAACGGTCTCGGGGTCCTGAGGGTCCGCGAACACTTCGATGTAGTACCAGGCCCGGGCGATCAAGTCGCGTTCGCTGTTGACTAGCCGCCAGCTTTTGCCGGCGTCATCCGACCGGTACAAGCCACCGGAATCGGCCTCGACCAGCGCCCATACCCGCTTCGGGTCGGCCCGCGATACGGAGATCGCCGTCTTCCCCATTTCAGACGGGAGGCCGTTCGTCAGCTCGGTCCAGCTGTCGCCGCCATCGACCGACTTGTACAAGCCGCTGCCGGGACCGCCGCTGCGTACCGCCCACGGATATCGCCGGTGGTCCCAGAAGGCGGCGTACAGGATGCGCGGGTTGGTCATGTCCATGCTCAGGTCAGACGCGCCGCTGTTCGCATCCACATACAGGATCTTCTCCCACGTCTCGCCGCCGTCCTGGCTGCGGAAGATGCCGCGCTCCTCGTTCGAGTTGTACGGCGAGCCCTGCGCGGCCACGTACACGAGATCTGGGTTCTGCGGGTGGATCCGCACCGCGGAAATCTGCCGGGTTCGGTCCAGCCCCAGGTGCGTCCACGTCTCGCCAGCGTCCGTCGAGCGGTAGACCCCGTCGCCATGCGAGGTCATGACACCGCGCACCGCGTGCTCGCCCATGCCGGCGTAGACCACGTTGGGGTCCGACTCCGCTACGGCTACGGCACCCACGGAACCCGTCCGCAATTGCCCGTCGGAAACGTTGCTCCACGTCTCCCCCGCATCCGTGGTCTTCCATACGCCGCCGCCGGTCGCACCGAAGTAGTAGGTGTACGGCTGGTTAGCTACGCCGGTGGCGGCCACGGAGCGCCCGCCGCGGAACGGGCCGATGTTGCGCCATTTCATAGCGGAAAAGGCCGCGCTATCCGCGGTGGATTGGGCGGCGGCTTGGGTCGGGCTCGCCGTAGCCGCGGCACAGCCGCAGAGTGCGAAGCCGCCGAGCAGAGCCGCCGCCGCACGCTGGCGGAACCGCAGCGAGAGCGGCCGGGCGCCCGCAGGCGTTGTAGTTGGGCGGGCGGGGATATAAGTTCTCATCAGGTATCGTTCAACTGAACCAAGGATTCTCATGCGCCACACTCTGCCAGCGCTCGTGCTGGCGCTCTCCGCGATGCTGGCCGTGCCCGCCGCCGCCCAGGAGTTTACCGGCACCGGCCAGCGTGCCACCGAGCTGTTCCCGCTCCCGCAGGGACTCTCGGTCTTTGAAATCGAGCACCGCGGGAGCTCCGGCGCCTTCATAGTGCAACTGTTCGACGACACCGGCACCTTGGTCGGCGAGCTCGCCCGGGCCAACGGCACCTTTCAAGGTTCCAAAGCCATCCCCGTTCCCCGCACCGGCAACTACGTCCTCGATGTAGCTGCGACCGGCCCGTGGAGCGTCCGCCGCCGGGGCGGCCCGGCCGCGCCCGTCGGCGCCGCAATCAATACCGATCAGGGGCCCGAGCACCTCGCCGGCATCGCGGACGGCAATGAAGCCGCGGCCGGGCCACCCGTTCGGGGCTGGTTTGCCCGCGGACTGCTGGGCGGCGTGGTAGGCGGCCCCATCGGCACCGCCGTTGCCGTAAACTTCGCCGGCCGCAGCGACGCCACCATACCGCCACCGATGCGGGGTGACAACGCCAATGCGGATTACACGCTCGGGTACCAAGCAGGGTACACCGACCGGCTGCACCAGCGCCGCAAGAAATCGGCGCTCGCCGGCGGTATCGTTGGCTCCGCCGTTTTCCTCGGTGTGCTCGTGTACGCGCTGGACATCGTCGGCGCCGGTGACGGCAGCCGCACCGGAACGCAGCCGCCGCCGGGCGGCCAGGTCATCCTGATTCCGCTGCGGCCGTAGCCTATGTGCCCGCGGGAGCCCGGCCGAAGCCGGACTCCCGCGGTGTGGTCCTACCACTCCTTCCTCTGCTTCTGCCATATCAGCAGCCTCCCGTGAAGTGGCAGTTGGTCCTCCACTCCCGTTCCGCAATCGAGAACACGGTCCCCGGCTTGGTCGCGGCCGTGGAACTCGGCTGCCAGCG
>JBBSMO010000506.1:0-2765 GCA_038233155.1 Longimicrobiales bacterium | reverse complement strand
CGCCGGTTGGTCCTGCTAGTCACGTTGCCATTCTTGTCATAGGTGGCACGGTTCAGCTTGCCGTTGGGGTCGGTGCTGCGGCGCAGAGCACGGGCATCCGCAGACTGGCGAGCCAACCCCCGGCGCGCAAGATGTGCTGGACGATACCGGCCGGCAATTCGGGTGGCGGCAGCCGGGTGCCGCCTTGCGAAGCGGTAGGCTGGCAAAGAATCGCAGTCCGGGTGCGGCGAGTTGCGCCGGGGCTTGCTCTCAGGCTCCCGGGGCTCTATTTCCAGGCGCGATTGCTTCCGTCCCCCCGCCGCCGAACTCCGTTGCGCCTGCTCTTCGTCTCGCACTCGCTGCCACCGATAGGCCGCCCGCTCGCCAACCTGGGCGGGATGCAGCGGCTGGCCAGCGGGCAGCACGCCGCGCTCGCCGCGCACCCGCAGGTCGAGCTGCATTCGCTCGTGCTGCGCAGCTCCTGGCGGTGGACGCACCTGCGCTTCGTTCCCTTTGCATTGTCGCTGCTGCACCGCATCCCGCGAATCGTCGAGCGGGAGCGGATCGACGCGGTCCTCTTCTCTTCCATGGTCACCGCGGCTCTCGCGGTGCCGTTGCACAAGCGGCTGCGGCGGGCGGGGTCTCTGGTCGCCGCGATCCCCATCGGGCGCGACGTGACGATGCCGACGGGTGCGTACCAGCGGTTCCTGCCCCGGGTGTTCGGCGCGCTGGACCTGATGATGCCGATTAGCGGTGCAACGGCGGCCGAGTGCATCCGCCGCGGCGCCGACCCGGAGCGGGTTCGGGTGATTCCCTGCGGGATCGATACGGAGCGCTTCCCGCCGCTAGCCCGGCGTGAGGCGATGCGCGCCGAGTTGCTCGCCGCCGCGGGCGATTCAAAACCCGCCCTCCCGCCGGGCGCACTGCTGATTGCCAGCGTCGGCCGGCACGTCGAGCGAAAAGGCTTCGGTTGGTTTGTCGAGCGGGTGATGCCGCTGCTACCGGCTGACGTTCACTTCTGGCTGGCCGGTGACGGGCCTGAAACGCCCGCCATTCGCGCGGCCATCGTGCGGCACGGGTTGCGAGGCCGCGTTCGCCTGCTAGGCCGCATCCCCGAAGATACATTGCTGAAGCTGCTGCGAGGTGCTGGCCTCTTCGTGATGCCCAACATCCGCGTCGCCGGTGATATCGAGGGTTTTGGCGTGGTGATGCTCGAGGCGGGGATGTGCGGACTTCCTGCGATTGCGGCGGGCATCGAAGGAATTCGCGATGCGATTCACGACGGCCGCAACGGCGTGCTCGTCCCAAGTGGCGACCCAGAGGCTTTTGCCGCCGCAATCCTCGGGTTCCACGAAGACCGCGCCGCACTGGCTGCCGCATCGGAACGAGCCCGTTCATTCACCAAGTCCGCTTTCGCCTGGCCGGTGATTGCAGACCAGTACGTGCACGCGCTTGCAGGCGCGTCAGCGGCCGCCGCATCGAGGATGAGCGGGTGAACCTCCTGGCCGCCGCACTCCCCTCAGCCCCCTGCACCGGCCCTTCAGGAAACCCCCCTTCCCCGGCCCTTCCCCCGCAAGGGGAGAAGGGAGACCAGCCAAAGGGTGCAGAGTTCCCTCTCCCCCTTGCAGGGAGAGGGAGTTTTCGCGGCAGAGGGGATTCTATGCGGGGAGAGAAGTAGAGTGAGGGTGTCCCGGCAGACGATGGGCCCGGGGCGTGAGCACGGGTGACCGCCACTACGTCGCATCGGCTGCAGCTCCTGGCGGCCGCGGCACTCTTCTCCACGGGGGGCGCGGCGATCAAGGCGACATCGCTGGGGAGCTGGCAGGTCGCGGGGTTCCGCTCGGGTATCGCCGCCGCGGCGATCCTGCTGCTGATCCCGGCGGCACGCAGGGGCTGGAGCTGGCGCATGGTCCCGGTGGCCCTGGCCTATGCGGCTACCATGGTGCTGTTCGTCGCCGGCAACAAGCTGACTACGGCTGCGAACACCATCTTCCTCCAATCCGCCGCGCCGCTGTACATCCTGCTGCTCGGCCCGTGGCTGCTGAAGGAGCGGGTGCGCCGGCAGGACCTCGTTTTCATCGCTGTTGTCGCCGCGGGCCTGCTGCTCTTCTTCGTAGAGGCCGGCGACCCCTCGGCTACCGCGCCGGACCCCTTGCGAGGCAATCTTCTCGCTTCGCTGGCCGGGCTGACGTGGGCGCTCACGGTGATGGGACTGCGCTGGATAGGGAGCCGCGAGGAGGGTGGCCCGCCGCCGATCGCTACCGTAGTGCTGGGCAACATCTTCGCCTTTCTCGGCTGCTTGCCCTTCGCTCTCCCGGTTGCGGGCGCCACCCCGGCGGACTGGCTCGTGGCCGGGTACCTCGGTGTCTTCCAGATCGGGCTCGCCTACCTCTTCCTGACGCTCGCAATCCGCCACGTACCCGCCTTCGAGGCTTCGACTCTGCTGCTGGTCGAACCGGCGCTAAACCCTGTCTGGGCCTGGCTGGTGCACCGCGAGGTGCCCGGCAGCTGGGCGATTGCCGGCGGCGCGCTGATTCTGGGAGCGACCCTGGTGAAGACGCTGGGGAAGAGACGGTCGACGGTAGACGGCAGACGGTAGACGGCAGACGGCAGACGGCAGACGGTAGACGGCGGACGGCGGACGGGCGCGGAATGGTGGCGGGCGCACTCCGCTGCGACGACGCCCGGCGGGGCGTCTCTCCGTTCGCACTCGAGTTCGCCTTGTCGCGGTCCCCCTGCCGCCCTATCATGCGAGGCGTAGCGTTGCGGAGCCCGCTCCCGTTCGT
>JBBSMO010000505.1:0-2767 GCA_038233155.1 Longimicrobiales bacterium | reverse complement strand
GAAAACGGGCTGTGACACGGTAGCTACCCAGCCGGTACGACGCCAACCGTTTTCCCTGTCAGAGGGTGGTGGTATCGTTACAGGCCCGCACCCATAGTGTCCCGCCCATAGTTCAACTGCCCCGACGACCAAATGTCTGTGCTCACCCCACCTCCCGCCGTTTCGCTGAATGTGTTGACGGAGCCGCTGTTCACGATCATCGTGCGCGATCGCGCCCATTCACTCTCCCTCGCTGAGCTGTTGGCGACGCTGCTTGCGGGCGATGCCGAGGTGGATTCCTTTCCGAATCTCGCTGCCGAACAGCGCGCTCACTGGGAGCGAAACCTGATCCGCTGCGCGGCCAAGGCATTGCACGAGGCAGGTTTCGGCACTGCGCAGGCGCAACGGTGGGGCGTGGAGACGCTGGCAGCGGAAATTGCCCACGCACTGCAGGCGGAGGCGCCGACGAGCACTTGGTTGCTTCACCAGCCCGATCCCCGCCAGCCCGGTTTTCTGCAGATCCCCACGCCGGACGGCAAGCCGCCGGGCAAGGGCAACAACTACAAATCCAATTCAGTGAGTCTGCTCACCAGTACGATTGGCGGCAAAAATCACGAGCGCAAAGCCGACGTCGTGCGCGAGCTGACGCCGGAGCAGGCGGCGTATGCGCTGGTCGAGTACCAGTTCAGCGCGATCTATGCTGGGCGCGGCAACTACGAGACACAGCTTCTCGGCTCGCGCTCCGGTGCCGGCAGCGGGGTGCCGTTCATGGGCGCGCGGATCGCCGGCTCGCGTGCCGAGACGTTCCGTCACGACGTGCAGGTGGTGCTCGACCGGTGGAGAACCACGGCGGGGGAGCTGCAGGGCTCGACCTGGGCGCTGTGGGCAGAGCCGTGGGACGGCAAGAGGCAGCTCGGTTCCGAACACCTGGATCCCGCCTTCATTCCCGTCGCGCGCATGGTTCGCCTCGCCGCGCCGGAGGACGGCGTGTTCCGCACGGTCTGGTTCCGACCGACGGACACTGGCCGGGTGCGGGACCACACCGACGGCGGCGTGCTGGGAGATCCGCTGACCCCGCTGGTCCCGGATCCGAGGACCGGCGACCTGAAGGTGCGTGGCACGCTACGCAAGGGCTACGATTACACCGAGATCGTGCGCCTGCTCTTCGGCACGAACGAACAGGGCGGGACCCCGTCGGCAAGTGTGCAGGCACTCGCGGATCGGGGCGAACTTGGCCGCGGCGATCTGCGCGTAGCGTTCGAGGGAACGGCCTACGAACAGGGGAAAACTGGTGGCTATCACCGGCGCGAGGTGTTGCTTCCCACCACTGGCGGGCGCGATGTGATTCCGTGGATCAACGACCGCAGCGACACCAACCCGGCCAGAAAGGCGCACACCGGCATGTACAGCGCCGCGCGCGACGCGAAGAGCGCCCTTCGTGGCGCCGCGCGGATTCTGCTGGCCGGCAGTCCCCGCCCGCGCGAGGGGGACGCGTCCAAGGTGGAGGCCCCCGCTGCTCTGCTCGAGCAGGCGGTGGATGCCGCATACCTCGAGCACCTGTTCACCGCCGCGGCCGCGCTCGAGGCGGGGCGCGACGACTGGCTGGCCGAGTGGCTGGAGTGGCTCTCCGACCAGGCGAAGCAAGCGTTCCACGCCTCGCTCGGGATGCTGCCGACCAGCACCGGGCGCCACTGGGAACGCGAGATAAACGCTGAATCTTTTCTCGGCTACAGGCTGCGCAAGCTGGGCGGCGAGGACGGCGGCGGAGCCGCCGAGCAGGAGGACGAGGAGGAGGACAGCACCAACGACGAACTGCAACCCGAGGAGGAACCCGCATGACGGAAGCCGTACAACACACCCGGGCGCCGGACCCGCAGAGCGAACCAACCTCGTTTCGTGATCAGGTTCTCGGCGTCGCCAGCTATGTTGCCGCTTTGCGCCGCGCGAACCGGCGAGGCCCGCTAGCAGTGATGCGCCGATTGAAGACTGGTCCGCACCAGATTCCCCCGCAGGTCTTCTGGGACATCACCGAAAAGTTTCAGATTAGGGGCCGCGAGAACGAGGATTTCTGGCTCGCCGTGCTGCCGCTCATGGTTCGGTATCCGCACGGTTTCGATCGGACGCCGGGCCGCGCGCTGGCGGCGGCGAGGGTCTGCGCCGCGCGCGTCGAGCGCTGGCTGCGGCTGGACGCGGCAGCCGCGCGCCGGGAAGCCGGCCGCCTGCTCTCGCATCTCAAAGGAGAGGGGTTGGACTGGATCAAGCTCGCGTACTTGCTCCGCGACTGGAGTGACGAGCAGCGGCGCGGCTTCGCCCGCGACTTTTTTCTTTCGCCGGAATACCGTCAACGCCAGACCAAGGGAGATTCCTGATGAGCCAGACCGGAGACATGGTGCAGGTACACCTGCTGACCGCCTACCCCGCCGCCCTGCTGAACCGCGACGACGCCGGGCTCGCCAAACGCATCCCGTTCGGCGGTGCCACCCGCATCCGCATCTCCTCGCAATGCCTGAAAAAGCACTGGCGGGATGCGGAAGAGATCCAGAACCTCGGTGATCAGGCTGTCCGCAGTACCCGCATCTATGAAGACCTCGTCGCCGAGCCGCTCGTCAAGAATCAGAAGGCATCGGAGCAAGAAGCGCTCGCCATCGCGCAATACCTGATGAGGCAGACGGTGGACACCAAGCCGGTAAAGGGCAAGAACGGCGAAGAAACCGCACTGAGCGGGCAGCTCCTGGTGCTCACCAGGGCGGAAACAGATTTCCTCGCCGAACTGGGCGCCGACCTTCTG
>JBBSMO010000504.1:0-2768 GCA_038233155.1 Longimicrobiales bacterium | reverse complement strand
CGCAGATGTTGGAAAGAATCACTCTTGACCCGGATATCTGCCACGGAAAGCCCTGCATCCGCGGTTTGCGATACCCGGTCGAGATGCTCCTGGAGCTGCTCAGCTCCGGTATGAGCATAGACGCAATCCTGGCCGACTACGAGGACCTGGAGCGGGAGGACATTCTCGCCACACTAGCCTTCGCCGCACGGCTGAGCCGGATCAAGAGGATCGAATTTGTGGCGGCATGAACTTTCTCGTGGACGCTCAGCTGCCACGACATCTCGCCGACTAACTCCGTGCCGCCGGACACAACGCCCTGCACACGCTCGATCTACCCGGCGGCAATCGTAGAAGCAGGCCACCCAAGCTGCTTCTGGTGTCTAGCGGGAATATCAGCAACGAGGATCTGCGAAATCTCTTAGAGAATCATCTGGCGCAGATTTCAGCGGCTCTGCTCACCAACGATTTTGTCGAACTGACCCGCTCCACGCTGGTTATTCGTGGTTAGGGCGGGCGCCTCGAGCCATCAGGACCGCACCTTACCCCCCTACAATTCCTCTCCTGCCATCACCGGAGCGCACCGAACCCGCGCTCCCCGTCAGCTCCCCCGCTCCCGCCTCCCAGGCGAAGCGCACCGCTTCCGGTGTGCCCGTGACCGCTACCGGGCACAGGCTCGTCTTGTGCGAAATCCCCTTGATGGTCACCAGTTTTGTGCGCGCGCCGTGGTATGTCTCGTCGAAGGCGGCAGTCGCCGTTAGATGCTCGCCTTCGAGGCCGGCGGCTTCTAACTTGTGGCGCAGCACGCGGGTCAGCGCTGTTTCAGCGCGCGGATCGTCCCAGAGCAGGTAGTCGCGGCCACCGCCTCCCGCCGGGCGCGCGCCAGCACCGGGCCGGCAACCTTGAAGCGGTACGACGCGCTGAAGTCTGGCGCTGGCTGCTCCCGCACCTCGAAGACCCGCATGCCGTAGGCGACCTCTGGGTCGTGCAGGATGCCGTCGAGCACCCGCTTGGCGGCATCGGTGTCGTAAAAGCTGAGGAATCACTCGGCTCCACGCGGGAACGCGAGGCTGCGGTCCCGCGGCTGTGCGCCGTCCAGCCAACCGAATGAATACAAGCTGAGCCGGTCGTGCTGCGGGTTGTCGTCACCGAGCCACTTGTGCAGCGCACCGGTCAGTTGGTGCAGGTGATCGAATGGTACGGGCGCGGTGTTGCCGGCAAGGCGAAGATTGAGACGCACAGGCTCGGAATGCGAAGGTAGCAAGGCTGTGCGGCACCGGCCGTCCCATCGCAACCGGCGGGACGGCGGGTACAGCGGCGAATCTCCCGACACCATAACTCCGGTCTATGACAGCGGGCCAGATCGCTGCTGCCGTGAGCCCGGCTGGTGCTCGCTTCCCCCTCACCCCCACCGGGCGCGGTAGTAGGCCAGTTTCGCCAGTTCCGTCCCGACCAGCCGCCAGCCAGCGGGCGAGAGCCACCAGGTGGCGGGGGAGATGCGCGGCGGGATGGCGTGCATGCCGACTGCGACTCGTTCCGCCCGAAGCTGGCGGCGAACGGTGCGCAGGGCGCGGCGGCTGTGGTACGCCGAGGTAACGAGCAGCAGCGAGCCCAGCGGGTGCTCCGCCGCGTAGCGCTCGAGGACAATGGCTTCGTCGTGCGTGCCACGAACGACAGCGGGAAGAATCTCGATCTTGTCGGCAGGCACGCCGCGCCCGATCAGCGCGTCGCGCGCCCGCTCAACAAACAGCGGATTGCGCTGCTGCGCGCTGGACCACCCGCCGCGCAGGCCGTCGTTCGTGAGCAGGATGCGCGGTGCGGCACCCTCGAGGAAGAGTCGGGCCGCCGCTGCGGCCCGACTCTCGTACGCCCTGGACCCTGCCAGCACCACCAGCGCGTCCGCGCGGGCGAGCGGCCGGTCAGCGATCAACGCCCGCGCCATCGCCGGTGCCGCCAGCGGCCACGAAATCAGCCCCAGCCCCAGCACCACGAGTGCCCACCGCCCTCGCTTCCGACTACGAGGAGCGATAGGTGAATTCATCCGCCCAGCGCCTTGATCTCACAATTTTTCGCGGGAACCCGTCTCCGGCTTAAACGACGGCGCGGGGATATCTAATCCGTGCCGCCATTGGCAGGAGTCGAAGGACCCCCGCACTTTCGCACTTTCGCATTCCCTACCCAAGATCCTCGAACGAAAACCCGCCGGTGCCTTTGGGCCGCCGTTCACGCTTGGTGCGGCCGAAGGCGCCCGTCTCGGCGCGCGAGATCTTGCGGTGGGCGGCGAGGCCCTCGAGCAGCAGCTCGGCGGCGGCGACGGCGACCGCGCTGTCGCCGGGGGTGACCAGCTCCGCCTCGCCGAGCGCATCCGCGAGGCCGTCAACGGCTTGCAGGGCAGCCCACGACGCATCCGCTCCGGCGGTGTCGGAGACCTGCAGTACGCCGCCGTGATCAAAGTATTCGGTGACCAGGGCGAGATCTTCGGCGTCCCAATGCTGGTCGAAAATATCGCGCGCGGCAGTGGCGATCACATCGCGGGCGACGGCCTCGGCGCCCTGCATCTCCCCCTCGTACTCGAGCTCGATCTTGCCGGTGACAGCGGGCAGCGCCGCGTACACATCTGCGACGCGCGGGACGATGCGCTCGTCCCCGGTGACCAGCGCCCGGCGTTCGGCGTTGGAAAGTGCGGTCTCGAGCACCGAGATCGGCATGCGCTGCGATACGCCGCTGCGGCGGTCCACCCGCTTGTCCTCGCGCGCGACGAAGGCGGTGCGTTCGATCAGCTCGGCAAT
>JBBSMO010000503.1:0-2774 GCA_038233155.1 Longimicrobiales bacterium | reverse complement strand
CTGGTTCCAGAAAGGAGCCGTAGCGGGCGATGCCGGGGGGAACAACACGGATCCCTTGCTCGCGGAGGCGCGACTTTGTCGGGATCTTGTCGTAGAAGTGCAGATCGCCCGCTTCTATGGGTTCGAGCGGGCGCGTTGCGAAGTAGAGCAAGATCGCCTGCTTCACCCAGGCGTTTGTCTGCCAGGCCCCGTCGCGCTTTTCGGCGACACGGATCTCGCCGCGGTCTAGTTCCTCGATCACCGCACCGATGGCGCTCCGCACGTCAGCATCTTCGAGCAGAGCGCGGTCTTCGAAAGCGGCGGAGATCGTAGTTTTCAGCGTTTCGATGGTCATCTTCAGTGGAGAGCAGGTGGAGCCGGGGGATGATCGTCGGATCGGGGCTGCATGGGCATGTCGTCCGGCCGCTCGAGCTGCGTGTCTTCCCACGACGCGGGGTCTTCCAGAGGCTCAAGATGAGTGAAAACCGTGACCTTCGGCACCTCGATACGGATCTCCTCCTCGATCTGCTCGAGCAGGTCGTGCCCGCGTTGTACGGTCCAATCTCCCGGAACCAGGATGTGCAAAGAGACGAATCGCCGCACACCTGCCTGGCGGGAGCGCAGCGCATGGAACTCGACTCCCTGCCGCTGGTGCCGCTCGAGCACACCGAGGATATTGACTCGCAGCTCCTCCGGGAGCGCCGTATCGAGCAACCCCAGCATCGAGCGCCGCAGCAGCACAAAGCCAATCCGAACGATGTTCGCGGCTACGATCAGAGCAATCACCGCATCCAACCACTGCCACCCGGTCAGCGCGACGCCGGCGACCCCCGCAACTACACCGATGGACGTCCAAACATCGGTCATCAGATGCTGCGCGTCTGCCTCGAGTGCGATCGAGCCGAAGCGCTTCCCTGCCCGGCCGAGCAGGCGGGCAACCCAGAGGTTGACGACGGTGGCGATCACCGAGACCGTCAGCCCCAGCGCCACGGCTTGGATCGGTTGAGGATCCATCAACCGCCTCGCCGCGCTTACTGCTATGGTCCCGGCAGCAAACAAGATCAGCGCACCTTCAAAACCGCTCGCGAAGTACTCGGCCTTGGTGTGGCCGTACGCGTGCTCCTCATCGGCGGGCCGCGCGGCAACGGTGAGTGCGATAAGGGCGGTGATCGCCGCGGCCAGGTTGACCACCGACTCGAGCGCGTCTGACAGCAGGCCAACAGAACCCGTGATCAGGTACGCGGCGGTCTTCAGTGAGATGGTTAGCAGCGCTGCGCAGATCGAGAGCAGCGCGTACCGCTTCAATGACTGCAACTCGGCCACTGCCGCTGCCTGGGTTCCGGCGCGCGTGTGCGGGAGACGGGAGTCTTCGCCTCCGCAGCGAACACCCGCGTGACGCAAAGGCCGTGCAAAGGCAGTCGGCAGTCGGCAGGGTACAAACCAGCTACCAGCTACGGACTACCGTCTACCGTCTACCGTCTACCGTCTACCGTCTACCCGCGGGCGCGGGGTATGCATGGACGGGCGGGTCTGTCCGCTTTCCCTCTCGGGACCGCCGCGGCTGCAGGAATGCATGGAGTACCGGCGGACTGCCGGAATCGGGAACGGGGATCGCCTTGCTCCACCCATCACAAACCCTGCGATGCACCCTCTGCTGCTCCGCACCTTTCGCATCCTCGTGGTCGCCGGCGTCATTCTGGCGGTGGTGTGGCTAGCGTCGCGGCTGCTTTCGCCCGCGGCCGGGGGCGGACAACAGAACGTTTCCTACACCGCGTACGACCCGCCGGAACCGGCGCCGGCCTTCAGCTTGGTAGACCACACGGGCGCTACCCGGCGGCTGAAGGACTACCGGGGGCGGGCCGTGCTCCTCTTCTTCGGCTTCAGCCACTGCCCGGACGTGTGTCCGCTGACGCTCGCCAAGCTCGCTCGGGTGCTCGATGCGATGCCAGCTTCCGCGGCGAGTGATGTGGCCGTTCTCCTGATCACCGTCGACCCCGCCCGCGATACGCCGCCGGTACTCGCGGAATACGTCGCCCGGTTCGGCGAGCAGACCGTTGGACTCACGGGAGAACCGCAGGCATTGGGCAAACTGCGCCGGGCATACGGCGCGTATGCGGGGCACGGCGCGCAGCGCCAGGAAATGGTGCATACGGATGCAGTGTTCGGCATCGACCGAAGCGGGCAGCTCCGAATGCTCCTGCACCCGGAGCTGCCGACCGCCGAGATGGTGCGCAGCGTCAGGGCGCTGCTTCGCCTTTGAACGATTCCAGCCGCTTGGTCGCCAGCTTCAGCGTGGTGCGTTACTCGCCCCTCAAGGCGGTCTTCGGCGCATTGCACATGGCGACCCAGCCGCGGCAGCTCGCCCGGGCGCCGGGCCTGCGCTTCGCCCGGCTACTCGGCACCGGAGCGGGAATCGGCTTCAGCAAACAGCCGGATCTGCGCACCTGGGCGCTCTTCTGCCTCTGGGAGGCGGCGGAGGCGTGGGATCACTTCCGCGAGAATTCCCGGGTGATGGAGCAGTACCGCCGCAGGGGAGACGAGCTCTACAGCCTGCTCCTCGAACCGCTCAGCAGTCATGGAAGCTGGGGAGGCGAACTGATTCCGGTGCAAGCTGCAGCGGACAAGCTCGAGCGGGAGGAGCCGGTAGTGGTCCTGACGCGCGCTACCATCCGCCTGCGGCACCAGCTCCGCTTCTGGTCGCGCGTACCCGAAGTGGACGCAACACTTCACGGGCATCCGGATCTGCTCCTCACTATGGGGGCAGGCGAAATTCCGTTTCTGCGACAGGCGACGCT
>JBBSMO010000502.1:0-2777 GCA_038233155.1 Longimicrobiales bacterium | reverse complement strand
GCCCGACGGTCACGTCCACCTGAATGAGCCGCGGGACGTAAACCGGCCCGGCGGGCGCGAGGCCGAGCGTGCCCTGGAAGCGGAGCTGTGGGAAGAGCGGACTCAAAAGGACGGAAAGGCGTGAGCGATCCCCCGCCAAACGCACAGATCGAGCACGGCGCGCGGCACGCGTGGGAGCACATCAAGGAGGGCGAGATCGCACCAGCGCTCAACCGAAACGCTGGAACAACGCCGCAGTGAGGAGGGCGCGGTGGTCAGCGAAGCTGTTCGACGACCAGCGGATGATGCGCAAGCAGCGCCCTGTCTACCGTACACAGCGGTACCCGCCGAAGCGAGCTGTGCGCAGCCAGCAACCGGTCGAATGGATCGCGCGTCCAGCTCAGCGGGAGCGCCCGCTGGACAAGCAGAAAGAGGGGTGGCTCATCCATCACGAAGCGGGGATCGAGCGGCAGTGCACTGAGCAGCGCCTCTGCGTCCATCTCGATCCGGCCAATCTCCGACAGATACTGCAGCTCGAGGAGCGCCACTGGTGAAACGCTCCACGGTCTATGGTCGCCGAGCCTGGGGTATCTGCCGAGCCGTTTGTCGTTCGTCAGGATCCAGATCAGGAAGTGGGTGTCGAGCAGAACGGTCACTCATCACCTGCGTCGTGCGGCCGAAGACCTCCTTCGTGATCCCAGTCCCAGCTCCAGTCGTCGGCCCGGCTAACATCTGCAACCGCCCGGATAATCGCAGAATAGTCCGGGATCTCGCCGGCGGTGGCATCGTTCTCGTCGCGGCAGAGAAGAAGCCGCCGACCCTTGCGCTCGATGACGATCGTTTCGCCCGCAGCGACGCGGTCGAGCAACTGGAACCAGTTTCGGCGGGCCTCGGAAGCAGTGATCTGAGTCATATGTACAACGTACAACTACCCCTGTCCGGAGTCAACGGCTCGTCTGGAAGGTTCTGTCGCTTCGCTGTGAGATCTCAACCGCACGCCAACCCACCTGCTGCTAGAAGGCTGTTGAAATCTCGCAACATCGTAACGGCTCATGGTCAGTCTTGCCACCGTTGAGGACTCAGCTACCTTGCGCGATTCCAAGCTCCCCCCTCTCCCAGAATTGGGAGAGGGGGCCCGGGGGTGAGGCCGGGGGGCAGCGCGCCGCGCGCGAGCTGTAAGGACCGGCTGCCCAGGGATGATGTCACCCTCGGCTATCCGGGGATGCCACTGTGGTGGGAGCTGGCGAAGCTGCTCCCGAGCACCGCCGAGCGCATCGCCGGTGATCGGACGGAAGAGGTGCCGCTCGAGGAGCTGCGCAACGGCGACCTCGTGCGGGTCCGTCGCGGGGCAGGGATCGCTGCGCGTCGGGGTGACCGGCACCGGCGACCGCACCACCCTCGCCGGCATCATGCGGCTGTCGAGCAGACCCGGATCACGGGATAGAACCATGCCCCACGGCGGCTGTCGGAAGATCTCCCGCAACGGTTGCATGATCTGACGGACTTGAAGATTTTCGCGTCGGCCGCTACTTTATACATCATGAAACGCCGCTTCCGTCTCCTTGCCGCGCTGCTCGCGCTCGCTGCCTTCTCGGTTTCCTTCACCGAGACGGTGTGGGCGACGACCTGTGCGCCGATGGATCGCGCGTCTACGATGGAGATGGCACCGGCGCACACTGCCGGCCCTGCGGCCGCGGGCGAGGCCGAAGCACCAGAGCACACCCCGCCCCCGTCGCAGACGGAGTGTCCGCTCACCGCTCTCGCGGCGACGGGCTGTGTCGTGATTTCGGTTCCGTCCGTGGCAACGGACGTGGACTTCGCCCCGTCGTTTCGCTCGATGAACGCCCCGCTCCCGGCCGGCGTGATCGATCGCGTCACCGCCGCCGCGCTGTTCCGGCCTCCCCGGCCGTAGTCCATCCGGCCGCATCCCGCGGCCACTTCAACGCACATTCGCTGATCATCGCGCGCGAGCCACGGCTCGTGCGCTGACACCGTGCACCGGCATTCTGGCATGTTTCCATGCCGGGCTGCGGATGGACCACCAAACGGCCACATGACAACCCCACTCCAATTTCGCTGCAGGCTGCGGCGTTCGCTGCCGTTGCTCCTGCTGCCGGCGATCACTGGCGTCGCCCCGCTCGCCGCGCAGCAGCCGGCGGGAACTCCCGGCGATGACCCGCTCGCCGGGCTCGTCTCGACCGCGCTCTCGCAGAACCCGCAGATCCAGGCCGCGCGGCTGCGGCTCGAGGCGGCTCGGGCGCGGATCACACCGGCTGGCGCGCTGCCGGACCCGATGCTAATCGCGGGCATCTCGAATCTCGAGATCACCGACCCCGATTTCGACGACAACATGGCCATGAAGATGGTCGGTGTCGGGCAGATGTTCCCGTATCCCGGCAAGCTTTCGCTCCGCCGCCGGGCAGCCGCGTTCGAGGCCGCGGCGGCCGGGGCGATGCTGGCCGCCGAACGCCTCACCGTCGAGGCGCAGGTAAAGAAAGCGTTCTACGACCTGGCCTTTCTCGACCGCGCGCTGAACGTACTGCACCGCAATCGTGATCTGCTCGGCAACTTTGTCGGGGTGACGCATGCGCGGTACGGCGTCGGTACCGGCAGCCAGCAAGACGTGCTCAAGGCGCGCGTCGAAATCGCGCGCCTCGCGGAGCAGGCCGTCGTGCTCGAGGAGGAGCGCCGCGCCGCTCTCGCGCGGCTCAACTCGCTGCTCGCCCGGCCGGTCGACACCCCGCTCGGGGAAGTACGCTTTCCGGCCCAGATCGCGCGCGCGGCGGTCCCGGACGATG
>JBBSMO010000501.1:0-2784 GCA_038233155.1 Longimicrobiales bacterium | reverse complement strand
TGACCTCGATGCTGGAAGGGCACTCGAGCGGCGTTTCATCTGGCATTCCGCTCTCCCACCAAAGCGCGGCGAGCGCAAGCTTGAACACGGAACCCGGGGGCGCGTACTGCTTGATGCCGAGTGGTGCGTCACTCGCCGTGCCGGTGGCCGCGTACGCAATGACCGCCCCGGTGCGAACATCCTGCGCGATCACCGCGCCGGGCCTGCCTGCGTCGCTCAGCAGCCGCCATGCGACACGCGTAGCGCCGGAGCATAGCGCGAGTTGCACATCCCGCCCGGCGGGGTGCAACTGCCCGCGTTCGAACCACGAGCGGGGCCGGCGGAGCTGGTCGGAGAACAACGATTCGATCGTGAAGTCGCGCTCGCCGCTATCCGAGCCGATCAGGTTCGCACCTGCCTCGCCAAGGGGATAGCTGCGCTCGATGCCGCCATCTGTCGTGCGATACGCCGCCAGCGCTCGCTCGTCATCACCGGAGCAGTCGAGCAGCCAACCGCGGACTTCTGCCCGGCGGCGCTCCGCCAATCGAGGGTCGCCGAAGCGGGTGTACGCCTCCCGTCCTTGCTGGATGCTTTCCCGCTGTGCTAGCAGACGGGCGTGCCCGGCGGCGTAGATCAGCGCGAGGAGCAGCATCGCCAAGCCGGTACGGACCGCCCAGCGCTCGCGCCTCTCGCCCCGGTGCTCGCGAACCCACGCCAGCAACGAAATCAGCGCTCCCGCGCCGAGGGCCAGGAGCAGCGCCCGGGTGAGCCAGACGAGAAGAGTCGCAGTCACCGGTTTGACTCAGCCGCCTGCATCCGCCAGCCGCAGAACGGTGGTTCCCAGGCGAACCGTGTCCCCCGGCGCGAGCGGGTGCTCCTGGTGCGGGGTGAGCGGCTCGTCATTGACAAAGGTGCGGTTCTTCGAGTCCAGATCGGTGATGGCGACGCTGCCGTCGCTCGCCCGCACTCGTGCATGCCGCGCCGAGGTGTACCGGTCGCCGATCCCCACGACATCGTCTTGCGGCTTCCGGCCGAGCACCGCCTCGCCGCGAACCTCTAGCCGGTCGGACAGCGTGGGAGATTGCACGATCTGAAAAATTGCCATGCTGCCGTTGGCCGCAGCCGAGCCCGCGGCTGTTCGCTGCGCCTGCTGCGATGCCAGTGGAGCCCCCGCTGCCCCCGGCCGGGCGACAATGGGCTGGGCGGCGCCCGCGTCGGCCGCCGCATCCAGCCCTACAGGTTTCACGAAGGCGAAATCGCGCTTCGTGTCCAACAGAATCACATCCAGGCGCAGCCCCGCCCTCGAGATACCGTTGTCCTGGGCCCATTGAACGGCGAAGCTGCGCAGGTGCGCACCCTCGTCGCGCGCCCACAGCAATGGGTCGACGGCTGCAGGAAGCAGATCTGCCGAAACGTACACGCGCAGGTCGGGGGTGATGCGCCGGTCTGCATACCGCCGCAACGCCTCGCGCACGCCATTCTCGAGCTGCTCGCGCAGCGTCGGTCTCAGCAACTTTCGGATCAGGTTGAACATGGCCGGGCCGTGAGCGGGATGGCGCGATGGCTTTCGTATACTTTCCAGGGGGAGAAGGATGGCGAACCGGGTGGTAGAGGGCAAGCCGCCGCATGATCTTCGACTGCTGGCGCACTGCGGCCGATACTCGGAACCGGGGGAACCAATACCGGCGACAGGCGGAAAACTTTCGCGCACCTGGCAAAACTTGCCCGGTGCGCGAACGCCGTGCCGTACAGTCTCCGCGCGGGGTAAGCTGTTTCCGAACAGCAGGTTAGCCGCTACTGGCGCCGCTTCCGGATGGCCCGGCACACGGGTTGCCTTTTCTGGTGGCCGGACGACGCTCTTCCTACCCCACCCGAGGTCACCCCGCCATGCAGTCCGCCCTTCTCTGGCAGTCCTACACTGAATCAGGCGATCTTCTCGCCCGCGAGCAGCTTCTTACCGCGCACCTTGGCTTGGTGCATCATGTTGCCCGGAAAATGTCACGAAAGCTAAACGCCGACGCCAACTTCGACGAGCTCGTAAGCGCCGGGAGCGTGGGGTTGATGAACGCCCTCGAGTCATTCGATGCCAGCCGCGGCCTAGCGTTCAGTACCTATGCCGCGCCGCGCATACGGGGTGCGATTCTGGACGAACTCCGGCGCCAGGACCATGTCCCCCGTTCGGTGCGCAGGAAAACGCGCGACCTGGCGTCCGCCGCGGACGTGCTCACGCAGCAGCTCGGGCGGGCACCGGACCAGCGTGAAGTTGCCGAACATCTCGATGTGGACCTGAAAACGCTCTGGCGCTGGCAATCCGAGGTAGAGGGCATCTTCCCCCTTCCGCTCGACACGCCGGTGCACGACCGGGATATGCGCGGCACCGTTCCCGCCGATTTCCTAGCGGGCGAGGATGAAACCGAAATCGAGGAGCGGGTGAACCGCGGGCAAGAAGTCGAACACCTGCAGGCGGCGATTGCGCAGTTGAATGATCAGGAGCGCACCGTTCTTTCCTTGTACTACTTTGAAGATCTGAAGCTGCATGAGATTGGGGGAATGCTCGAGCTGACGGAATCGCGGGTCTCGCAGATTCGCTCGAAGGCGGTGGCGAAGCTGCGCCTCGAGATGGCGCCGCTCCGCACCTTTGACGCGTGAGATAACCCGCGGGTTGGTTCGGTGCAACAGCGCCAGCGACAGCGCGAACGGATGCGGGGGCGGCCAACTGGCCGCCCCCGCATTGTTTGCTTGTACCAGCGAGTCCTGGCTTAGCTGCCGCTGCGCTGCTGCACCTGGCGGCGGTATTCCTCGCTC
>JBBSMO010000500.1:0-2796 GCA_038233155.1 Longimicrobiales bacterium | reverse complement strand
GGCGGCTGCAGCCGGGAAGCCGGCTGCCGAGCATCCGCACCGTTTCCGCAGAAATGGTGGTCGATCACCGGGTGGTGGCACAGGCCTACCGCCGCCTGGAAGGTGAGGGGCTGGTAGAAGTTCGCCCTCGCTCTGGCATCTACGCCGCGGCGCACGACCTGATTGGCGGAGAGGTGTTGGGGGAGACGGTAACCTGGCTGGCAGGCACCTTCGGGGCCGCGGTGCAGCGCCGCATACGGATTCCGGAGTTTGCCGAACTGGTGCGCCGGGCCACGACCAGCCGGAAGGTGCTGGTGGCGTGTGCCGAGTCCAGCCACGACCAATTGGTCGCGTATTGTCGTGAAATAGAGGAAGATCTCGGTCTCGATTCCACCCCCGTGCACCTTGCGGCGGGGAATGACCAGAAAGAGAACAAGCGGCGGCTGGCCTCTGCCCTCGAAGCGGCGGATGTGGTGCTGACCACCCGCTATCAGTTCGCACGTGTGGAACCCGCGGCGCGGGCACTGCACAAGCCGGTGGTCTGCGTGACGGTTCACGAGCAGCTAATTGCCGCGGTGCAGCAGCAACTGCGCACGGGCCGCCTCGTAGCCGTCATGGTGGAACCAACCTTCGGCGAACGGCTCCGGTTGATGTACCGCCACGAGCTTGACGACCCCGCCGCGTTGCGCATCGTACTCGCCAGCGACTCCGCTGCCATCGCCAGTCTCGATCCCGATGAACCCATTCTGATCACCCGCGCCGCACATGAACAGCTCGGTCCCGTCGCCCCGCCGCTGCTCTTTCCGCACTCGCCGACCTTCGCGCCCGCCACGGTGAATGCCCTGATGGCCATTTCGATCCGCTTGAACCTGGAGGCGGCAGCCGATAACGGGGCAAACCCTGACCGGTGAGCCGCGGGTGCCACCTTCACTTTTCCTCAAACTCACGCACACGTAGCCGCGTGCGGTGCTCTGCCCCGCCACTCCCGCCGCCGGGGTGATGGCCCCGCATGTAGTTCTTCTGCCATCCCTGCTCCCGCGCTTCGCTGCCGTGCACCGGCAGCTCTTGGATGAAGCCGCTCCGGGACGTGTTCCACTCTTGGTATGCCTGCTGCAACTCCGGGTTGTCGGCTAGCTCCCGCAGCTCAGGCTCTATCTCCTCGAGCAGTGAACGGCGCACCGGGAAGACGTTGCAGAACGGCTCGTCTTTTTCGAAGCGTACGCGGACATCTCCCGCTGTGAACATCCAGTTCATCGTAAGCGGGAAGGGCAACCAGTCGGTCTCGGCGATCCCGGTGAGCGGTACAATTCCATCCTTGGCACGATTTGCCGGGCCGGAGACGTGCAGGCTGTACAGCTCCGGAGTGCAGAAAAGGTAGCCCGTGTGGAAGGTCAGAACCCCGCCGCCGAAGTGGCTGACCGGCACCGGCGCCCCATCTTCCAGCGGCGTGATGGTGATGTCCGCCTGGCGCGCGCCGCCGGACCAGTGTGCCTCGAAGGCAGCCGGGCAGAGGATTTCCCAGCCGTGGCTGTTCGCGACATTCAGCGGAAGACAGCGGTAGGCGAAGCGGTCCCGCGACTGATCCATCCAATCGCGCGTAGGCGGGGCCGCGCGGATGGGCGCGACGACCCCTGGAATACGGTGCGCGGTCAACTTCATTGCGGCTTCGGTTGGGGGATGACCGACCGTAACGTAGCTCCACAAGGGCGATGCCGCCAACGGCCGGCGCAGTGCTCCGCCTTGCCCCCCTTGGGGGGAAGGGGGCCGGGGGATAGGTGGGTGAGGCGTGGCAACCTCCGGGCCGCTCGCCGCTACCCTTCGCGGGGGCGGCTGGTACCGATCCTGCATAGGGCCCGACCGGTCAGTCTCCTGCGATACGACCCTCATTGTGCCCGCCGCGCCGGCTGTAGCGGGCGATACAATCCCAGCTTGGATCCAATATGAGCCGCCTGGGCATCAGTCTGCCCAATGTCGTATCGATACTCGTAGGCTCGGAAGAGCTGACCGAGGCGTACGACGAGCCGCTCACGGTGCAGCAGGTGCTCGCCATCGCAGGGCCGTTCATCGAGTCCTGAGATTTCCGCACGACGGCAGCGGCGCTCCGCACCCCTGGTGCGGAGCGCCGTTTTGCGTCACAGCGAATTCGTAAGGGGTTGCGCGATCCTGTGGCAGGTACTAAATTGGCGCCCAGCGAGAATCACCGGCGGGCCCGCACTGTTGCCGGGGCCACCATGCAGCGGACGATCCGGGCTCTCGTAGCCGGGTCTTTTTTATGGCTGGCTCGCGTCCCACGCGGGGGGAGTGTCCCGCGATGAACAGACGGTCGGTGAGTACGGAAATACCGCACCTTCGGCAGTCAGTCCAACACAATGAGGAGTAGGTATGCGTACCACCGGAACCGTGAAGTGGTTCAACGACAACAAGGGCTTTGGCTTCATCACGCCCGAGAACGGAGAAAAGGATTGCTTCGTTCATCACAGCGCGATCCAGGGCAGCGGCTTCAAGTCGCTCGCCGAGGGCGACCAGGTCGAGTTCGACGTCGTCCAGGGCCAGAAAGGGCCCGCTGCCGAGAACGTGACCCGTCTCGGCTAAGCGCCGAAGCTTCGGCACCGCCGAAATCTTCAAAGGCTGCTCCGGGAAACCGGAGCAGCCTTTTTTCTATGCGGCCAGTTGCCTTGTGCATTCTGCCGGTGCTCCTGCAGAAGCGGGTACACAGTCACACCGGCGCCACCTCCCTCGCTACTCGGGCAGAGATTCCGCGGCGAAGGACGCGGTCATCCGGCGATGATAGTTGATCTGCCCGAGATGATATGCGAG
>JBBSMO010000499.1:0-2800 GCA_038233155.1 Longimicrobiales bacterium | reverse complement strand
GGTGCGCTGCAGGATCAGCGTCGGCGTGGCGTTGACGCCGGACCGGGTCGCCTGCATCAAATCGCTGATCAGGACCGGCGCGACCTGGTCCTCTGCCACGCAGGTGCGGAACGCGCCCATCTCGAGGTCCAGCTGGGCGGCTTCACGGGCGAACCATTCTCCGGGCCGCTCAGCATCGCCCCACGTCTGCTGATTCGCGAACAGGCGGTCGTGCATCGGCCAGAAGCGATCTTGCGCGCCGGCGCAGAGCGCGGCTTCGGCCGCGGCCCAGGCGTTCGGGTGCATCGGGAGCGGATCGTTGATGAAGATCACCCGCAGCTTGCCGGGCCGGATGTACAGGCTGTCCAACGCGGGAAACGATTCTGTCGCGAACGAGCGGCAGAACGGGCACTGGAAATCCGAGATCGCGACCAGCGTCACCGGCGCACCGTCCACCCCAAGCGTGCGGCTGCGCGAGGCGCGCGCGACCAGCGAATCTCGCGAGGTCGCCGGCGCGGCGACGGCGGGTGATGCGGCGCCCGGCGCAACCTGCGCGGTGGCGGGCGCGGCGACCCCAAGCAGCAGGATGAGGCCGGCGAGCGGGAGAAGCGGGCGGGAACAGACGGGCATGGTTCGCAGCGGAAGGGGGTTCATGGTCGGTCCGTCTCCGGGCCGTCGAGCCGCGCACGCGCGCGGGCCAGCGTCCAGTGCGAGGTGTGTTGGGGCGGCCATGCTCCACGGGCAGCCGCATCGGCGAGGCGGCCTACCTCAGCCTGTGCGGCGCATGCGGTGTCCGCGTCCAACCACCCGTTGCGGATCGCCTCGTCCATCTCGTCCTGATCCAGGATCTCGACCCGCCCGTCCGTCCCCATCCACACATCCAGGAACAGGTCCGTGGTTTGCCAACGGTCGCCCCGGATCTGCACGGGAGTGAGGATGTTGGCGTAGAAACCGGTAAAGGTGCCGTCCGCCAGGTGGAAGCGCCCGATGTCGTGCCAGCGCCCGGGATAGGTGAACCAGACCACCGGCGCACCGGGCTCGAGTACGCATCGCCCGGCGACCACGACCGGCTCGGGCATCGGCGCCGCGTCGAGTAGCGTAACGAGATGATCGCCGGCCTCCGTGACCAGGCGCTGGTGAAACACGCGGTCGCGATCCGGCGGGCGGTGGTAATGAATATCGATCTGGCGAGCGGCCAACCGGCTCCGGAGCAAAGGCAAAGGTGCGGCGACAGCGTAGCATGCGCCCGCGACGCCGTCAACCTGAAGAAGCATACCCGGAGAAATCCGCTCGTTTCAGGACATTGCCTTGACGCAGCCGAACCTCCGAAGTATGCATTTACCGCAAGCCTCGAACGAGCGTGCGGCCGAGCGTTTCGGCGGTGCGGCAGCGGTCGACCCTTCCCCGCCTTCTACCCCGAAGGCACCGGGCTCGCGAGCTCATCCTTTGGCGCGAAGTTGCACCATGAAGCGCAGCGTTGCCCTGCTCCTCCCTTTCGTGTTGGTTGCCTGTCAGGACGCACGCGACCCCGTCTCGCCGGACCTCGCGCAGGCGCCGGGTGCGGAACCGTCGTTTGCCGTTCACAAGGCGGGCAAACAGATCGAAGGTTCGTACATCGTCGTGCTGAAACCGGAAGCCGATGTAGACGCCAAGATCAAAACCAAGGAGCTGAAAAAGCTGAAGCACGTGCACAAGGCGGTGCTGCGAGGGTTCGCGGCGGAGCTGACGCCCGAGCAGCTGGAAGCGCTCCGCAGCGATCCGATGGTGGACTACATCGAACCGGACCAGGTCGTGACCGCCAATGCCACGCAGAGCAACGCGACCTGGGGGCTGGACCGGATCAACCAACGGAAGCAACCGCTGGACGGAAGCTACACGTACGGTTACAACGGGTCCGGGGTGTGGGCGTATGTGATCGACACGGGCCTGCAGGCGAACCACCCCCAGTTCGGTTCACGTGCCCGCAACGTGTATGACGCGCTCGGCGGCAACGGCGCCGACTGCAACGGCCACGGCACGCACGTGGCTGGCACCATCGGCGGGAGCAGCTACGGCGTTGCGAAGAACGTGCAGCTCCGCGGCGTGCGGGTGCTCGGCTGCGACGGCTCCGGCTCCACCTCCGGGATCATTGCCGCGGTGGATTGGGTGCGGAGCAACGCGGTCCGGCCCGCGATCGCCAACATGTCGTTGGGCGGCGGCTACTCGTCCGCGCTGAACACGGCGATCAGCAATCTCGCCAACTCCGGGGTCTTTGTCGCGGTCGCCGCGGGGAACGAAAACCAGAACGCCTGCAACGTATCCCCCGCCAGCGCGGCTGCGGCGTACACCGTCGCGGCATCGGACCGAACCGACACCCGGGCTTCGTTCTCCAACTACGGGAGCTGTGTAGACGCCTACGCGCCGGGGGTGGACATCACCTCGGCCTGGATCGGCTCCAGAAGCAACACCATCAGCGGAACCTCCATGGCGTCGCCACACGTGGCCGGGGTCGCGGCGCTGATCAAGGACCGCTACGGTGACATCGCCTCCTCGACGGTGACGACCTACCTGGACAACGCGCTCACCACCGGGGTGATCCGGAGCAACGTTTCAGGCACCGCGAACGCGCTGCTGTACAAGTACGTCCCCGCGTGGTAGCTCCGGAACGGCGTAGAAAAACGGGGTGTTTAACCTGTTTTGAATCAAGGACTTGACATCTCGCGGCCGGAGCAGCATTGTTCCGGTCGCGAGTCCGAACGATCGTTCGCACGCTGAGGCGAGCGACCGCTTCCCTTCCCTTCGCAGCGGTGCCGCATCCGGTGCTGCCGCGAACCCGGTCTCG
>JBBSMO010000498.1:0-2801 GCA_038233155.1 Longimicrobiales bacterium | reverse complement strand
GTGTCAACGGCAGCCCTCTCCATCTCGTGCTGCGACGGCAACCCGGTCGCGCGCCGCGGAGAACCCTGCGCCGAGCTCCTCGCGCACCCACACATCCTGCTCGACCTCCGCCCGCGTGTGCAGCGCCTCGACCGCCTCTGCCTCCCCGATTCGCCCCAGCGCCCACGCAGCATGGCCGCGGATCAGCGGCTCGTCATCGTGCAGGGCGCGCACCAGCACCGGCACCGCCTGCGGGCTGCCCCAGTTGCCTAGCGCTACGGCTACATTCCGCAGCAGCCCGCGCCGCTTGGCGCGCTTCACGGGCGAGTTCTTGAAGCGCCTCGAGAACTCCGCCTGGTCCATGCCCATCAGCTCGATTAACTCGGCGCCGTGCACCCCCTGCCGCGGCCAGAACGCCTCCTCCCGGGTGATCTGCACAAAGCGCGGGTTGTTGTGCGGGCACACCTCCTGGCAGATGTCGCAGCCGTAGATGCGGTTGCCGATCAGCGGGCGCAGCTCTCGCGGGATGGGGCCCTTCAGCTCGATGGTCAGATACGAGATGCAGCGGCGGGCATCCATGAGGGGCGCGCCGGCTTCGGTGCGGCCGAGGAGCGCATCGGTCGGGCAGGCACCAAGGCAGCGGGTACACGTACCGCAAAACTCGCCGGCGAACTCCGGGTCGTATTCGAGCTCGATATCGAGCAAGATTGCGCCGAGAAAGAAATACGAGCCGCTCTGCGGGCGAATCAGCATGGTGTTCTTGCCGAACCAGCCAAGCCCCGCGCGGGCGGCTAGTTCGCGCTCGAGCACGGGCCCCGTATCGACATAGGCGCGCCCGCCGGCAGGGACGAGCTCGCAGTTGATCCAGTTCTGCAGTTCTATCAGCCGCGGTTTCAGTAGCTCGTGATAATCGACGTTGCGGGCATAGCGGGCGAACACGCCCCGCGAGGGCGGGGTCTCGATCTCGGCCGCATCAGTCGCATAGTGGGCCGCTACGACCGCCGCCGACCGGGCGCCAGGGGCCACCAGCGACGGATTGGCCCGCTTCGCGATCGCCTCATCCCGCCCGAGATACGCCATCTCGCCGGCGCGCCCCCTGTCGATCCAGCGCCGGTAGACGGCAGCGTGATCGCTGGGCCGGAGCGGGGCGATGCCGACGGCGTCGAAGCCCATTTCGAGCGCGCGGGCGCGAATGCGGGCGGAGAGGGTGGCGGGTGATAGGGCAGCATGCTCCATGACGCCGGATACCCCCTCCCCCGCCGACGGGTGCCGGGTTGACGGAGCGGCCGCCGCGGCGGCATGTTGCGCGCATGACAGACAATCTCCAGGAGTTCCGGCAGTTTCGCGAGCGGCTGAACGAGCGCATCCTCGAACAGGACAACCTCGACATCCGCCGCTTCTTCGCGCTCGACAGCCGGACCTACGAACCCGGCGCGCTACCTACCCGCACCAAGGAATTGCTGGGGCTGGTCGCCTCGATGGTGCTCCGCTGCGACGACTGCATCACCTACCACCTGGTGCGGTGCAAAGAGGAAGGGCTGAGCCGCGACGAATTGTTCGAAACCTTTTCGGTGGCGCTGATCGTAGGCGGCTCGATCGTGATCCCGCACCTGCGGCGCGCGGTGGACACGCTGGACCGGCTGGAAGCGGGAGGCGCGGAATGAGCGGCATCCCGCACCCGGAGCTCGAGCACACGCGATCGCAGTTTCCCATCCTGGAGAAGCGCACCTACCTGAACTCGTGCTCGCTCGGCGCGCTGTCGCTGCGCTCGATTGCCTATCTGAACGAGTATCAGAAGCTGTGGAACACGATGGGTGCCTCGGCCTGGTACGAGCTGTGGCTCGGGCGGCTCAGCGAGCTGCGCGGCAGGGTCGCGCAGCTTTGGGGTGCAGAGATAGAGGAAGTCGCGCTGCTGCCCTCGGTGTCGGCAGCGCTGAGCATCGTGGCCTCCGCCATAGATCATTCGCGGCGCGACCGCGTAGTGGTCGCGGATCTCGATTTCCCCACCCAGATCTATCAATGGATGGTCAAGCCGGATGTCGAGCTGGTGCGGGTCCCCAGCGATGACGGGATCGGCATAGATCCAGCCCGGTGGGGCGATGCGGTCGACGAGCGGGTGGCCGCGATCGCGACCAGCCACGTCTTCTACTCGACGGGCCACATCCAGGACCTCGCCCCCGTGGCGGCGGCGGCGCGCGAGAACGATGCGCTCTTCATCGTAGATGGCTATCAGGCCGCCGGACAGATTCCGGTGAACCCGCGGGAGCTGGGTGCCGATGTGTACGTGAGCGGGCCGCTGAAGTGGCTGCTGGGCGGCCCCGGGATGGCATTTCTCTGGGTGCGCTCAGAGCGCATCGGCGAGCTGGTACCAACAATGGCTTCCTGGTTCGGCGCCCGCGATCAATTCGAGTTCGCCCATGACCGCTTCGAGTTCCGCGCCGACGCGGCGCGCTTTGAGCTCGGCACCCCGGCGCTGCCCACCGCGTACACTGCGCTAGGCGGTCTCGAGGTTATTCTGGATGCGGGGGCCGGGCGCATCCGCGAGCGCAACGCGGCGCTAACCGAGCGGCTGGTGCTCCGGCTGCGCGACGCCGGCTTCGTCCTGCGCATCTCCGATGATCCGGAACGACGTTCGGCCATCGTGATGGTTCGCCTGCCGACAGCCCGGGAGGCGGTAGCGGCTCTTGCTCAGGACGGCATCATCGTAGACACCCGCGGCGAATATGTCCGCGTTTCGCCGCATTTCTACAACACACCGGCCGAGATCGACCTTTTCGTAGATGCGCTGCAAGCGAAGGCAGGGGCAGCTCGGTCGTGATTGC
>JBBSMO010000497.1:0-2809 GCA_038233155.1 Longimicrobiales bacterium | reverse complement strand
CCGGCGTACCAAACGCCTGCTCAGCGTGAGTGAGACCTGCCGCCAGCAAGACAGACCCTTGCTTGCGTACCTGACCCACGCCATCTCCGCACACCGCGTCGGGCTACCCCCTCCGCTGCTGCTAACCCACTGAACGATTACGATCCGAGTGCCAAAAGCCAGTGGTATACCGATGACAATACCCAACAGTCTACGTCCTAACCACCACTGAGTTACAGAGCGCAATAGCCCAACGATTGCTCCTCCTCCGATTCCGCCAGCGAAATAAAAAGCGATGATTTCAAAGAAGTTTCGTCCCTTTTGCCATCCAGTTCCCGGACCGAGCAGTGCACGGATAAGGGCAGGAATGGACGCGATCACAGTGAAAGCAACTGCGAAGTATACTCCCCACAGTACGCCCCATCGGACGTTTTTAAGGGTCGAGATCATTGGTGGCTCTCTGTGTTGAAGTCCATCACGACCCTCTACATGCTTCAACGGCATTGTTGAAGGCCACGATTGAACCGATCACGGGCACGAAACCCGCACCAAATTTGAGAAAATCGAGCCCATTCGGGTTGCGCCCGCTGACCACGGCGCCACCCACAAATCCAGTGGAGTTGAAGCCCATCGACAGCGGAGTGGGCGTGATCGCCACGCCCGCTTTGCCCCCAAATACCTCAAGAGCATAGACTGCCATTCCTTTGCCCGACCGCCCGATTCTGAATGCCTGAACCCCCGCGACGGTGAGGGCTCGCGTTCCGCTCACGTCCAGTGCGACATTCCCGACCGCCATGACGACTTGGAAGACAAACTCGTCCGTCTGCCACTTCGGCTTTGGCGCTGGATCCGACGCCGCCACCCCCACCGCCTCCCGCCGCAGCTCCTCATAGTCCGGCCGGATGCTCTCGATCGCACGCTGCGCGGCCCACGCGTCGCCGCCCTTTAGCGCCGGATCGCCCCGCGGATCACACGAGGGGAACGGCCGCCCCACCACTGTAAGCCGCGGCAGGCGGTAGGCAGCCAGCCCGCTTGGATCCGTGAGGTTGATCGGATCGTTGCCGGCGTACGCGTGCAGGTTCAGCCCGCCGGCGAGCCCGATCGGGTCCTCGCTGACGAAGCGCCGCAGCTCGGGGTCGTAGTAGCGGGCGCGCACCCGGTACAGTCCCGTTTCCGCGTCGTATTCGCGCCCCATGAAGCGCAGCCGGTTCCAGTCCCCGCCCGCACCTTGCTGCACGCCCCACGGCGTGTAGCGGTAGTCGCCGTAATCCCCTGAGTGTTGAACATCCCGGTCACGTGCCCCGGCAGCTCCTGCGCGTAGTAGTACATCGTGCCGCCCCGCCGTACCGAGTGCGGCGCGTCGACCCCGGGGTAGAAGGCGTACTCAGCGACAACCGCGCTCGCCGCGTCGAGGTCGGCGTATAGGTCGTCGCCGTCCCACAGGAAGCACTGCGTGGTGGTGCCAACCTTTTCCGCACCCGCCGGCCCTGCCCGTCGTAGCCGAAGCCGACCACATGGGCGTTGGTGCAAACGCTGTCCAGCTGGCTCAGGCTGATCCAGAAGAGCTGCTGGTCGAAGACGATCGATCCCGCGCTGTTCCGCTGCGTCTTGCGCGTGAGGTTGCCGTCCGCGTCGTACTCGAGCGGGTAGCCCTCCACCGCGACCAGCTGGTTGGTGCCCGCGCGGTAGGTGGCGCCCCCGTCCGTGCGGTTGCCGAGCGCATCGTAGGAATGGGCGGCCGAGCCGAGCCGCTTTTCCCCGGTCAGGCTGCACTTTTCGCCAGCGTCCGGGTCCCCGGTGCAGGTCACGCCGGTTTCCTGAACATCCTGGTAGCCGGTGAGACGCCCCCCGGCATCATACGTGTAGCTGCGCGTGGTGTCCACCTCGGTGTAGACCCGCCGGCTCAGCGTGGTCCGCCCCAGCGCGTCGTGCCGGTACCCGCGCCCGAAGGCCTGGTCCAGGCCGGTGTCCCGAAACACCAGGTTGCTGGGCTGGTGCGTGGAGCCGTAACGCGGGTAGGTCCGGGCGCCGCTGCGGTCGATCAACGTATCGGGCCGGGCGGTCGATGAGCGGTAGCCGTAGTGAATCCCGCCTTGCAGTGCGCCGTTCAAAACGAACCGGAGGTCTTTGCGCTCGCCCTGCCCGTTGTAGAGCGATTCCAGGGTGTAGCGGGCGCCGTTGCGGGCGGGGTCGACGTCGTCGGGGGCGTTCTCGATCAGGTTGCCGCCTACGTCGTAGGTGAAGCGCCGGATCCGCACTGCCGGAAGCGACCGGCCCGGAGCTGCGACGATGACCGCGCCGACAAACGGCTCCCGCGGCAAGCGGGTCCCAAAGAGTGCGGCGTACCCTCCGAACCCAGGGCAGCCTTGCGACCGGCTACGCCGCGCACGACATTGCCGATTGAGCAAGCCGCGGCCGCGGCGGGTTCGGCGGCCATGAACACCCTCGAAGGCTGAAGATGCGCAACAAAACGGTGGTCCGAGCAATCGGTTGGTCCAGCCTCGGGTTCGTGGCGGCGCAAGATCCGAAGCCGTGGCTCCGGGCGCGTTTCGCATCGGACGTGGGCGATGCCGTGCTCCACGCGGCGGGAGCGCTCACGGGCCGGTTCCGGCGCGGGCGCACCCTGCTGGTCGCGGCGGGTGCTGCCGGCGTCGCCGCGGTCGATTTCGCGCTGCTCACCCGCCATCGCAAACCGTAGCCCCGCTGGAGGAACCGCTTCCGCCGCCCCCCGGACTCTCAATCCGCCATGCCTCATCTGCAGTTCGAGCTCACAGCGTCGCCCGACGAAGCCGAGAAGCGCGAGTTCTCCGCTTGGGTGACGCAGCGGTAT
>JBBSMO010000496.1:0-2809 GCA_038233155.1 Longimicrobiales bacterium | reverse complement strand
GGGGTGCAACGCGCTCTACCCAGATGCGCCGCACGCCGTAGCGGCGCTCCTCGGCGGGAAGTTCGTGCCGCTGATAGGGTCGCTCCTCGGAAATGAGCCGGCTCAGGATCGCGCGCGCCACTGTGGTGTTGCCCCCGCTCGGGGTGTCCTCGCAGGTCGAGCACCAAACCGCGCGTGTCGCGTAGCGCGGCCAGCGCCGAGTCCCATGCCGCGATCAGGGCGGTGTCTCCCAAGGCGTCGTGGACGCGAACATAGCCGATGTTCCCCTCCAGAACCTTGGCCGTGAGGGGAGCCTCGGACGGATCCGTCAGTCCGGGGCGGAACTCGAATGTTTACCTCCGGTCGCCCGCTCGGACCGCTACCCTCACCGGGGTATTGTGGCGGCCTGCAAGCGCCGCCCGGAGCGCCCAGTTGCTCGCAGCCGAGTCAGGCGCACTGAGCGCTTCTGGGAGCCGGTCTCGCACTACCTCTTGGACGGGCCGCCCGTTGATGGAAATGACCTCCATTCCAGGGCGGAGCCCTACCCGCTCCGCTCCGGAACCCACGCGCATAGCGGTGATCACCGCGCGGCGGTCCCGCCATTCCGCCCATAGATCGGTGCCGCTGGGGACGAGCCGCGGCGACGAAGCGGTATTGACGCCCAGGTGGGCGTGCGGATCGTACAGCTCCTCCATCATGTCCTCGAGCACACCGATGAACTCTCGCTTGCTCCCCACCTCCGCCGCTTGAGGCCGATAGAGCATCCGCACGCGCTCCCAATCCGTCTGCTTCGCGTCGAAGTACGCGTAGTTGTCGCGGACAAAGGTCCAGGCTGCGTCGAAATCTTCGAGGTATGCCGCGGCCGAAAGACTGTTCGCGGACGCCGCTTGGGCCGTTACGGCACAGGGGAAGACAACACCTGCCACGATCCAGCAGGCGACGACGAGACCTTTCAGCAAGCGAGGCAGCACGCGAAGATGAGGGGTGTGGTACACCTAACGATACAGGATCAGGCGCGGGGGGCGGGTGCGCAAGATCTGACGCTACTCCGAAGGGATGGCGGCCCTCCGTCGCCTGCATCCGATGTTGGGCCGCAGCTTGGGAGTATACTACGGTGCGGGAACGGGTACAAAGTCCACGCTCCGGCGGGCGCGCAATGCTCCACGCGGGTACAAGCAGAAGATGCCGTCACCGAGAAGTTCGTTTTGGTCGTTGCTCCGAAGATCCCCCGTTGAGCCTGACAGGATGAAGCTCGGGGCCGGAGTTTCCGAATCACCTACATCGGTGTACAGCCCCACACCAAGAAACCCCTGCACGGGGCACCGCTCGGGCGGAAAAAGTACCTTCAGGCGCAGCACCACATTAGCCGGGTGCACGATGTCGATCGAGTGCGTACCGTCGGGCCGGAGCCGGACGAAGCGGCGCCATGGAGCCGGGAAGTAGTGGCCCTCCAACACCAGCAGGTTTGCGCCAGGAATTGGGACAACCGACTGTTCGGTGAATAGGCAGATCTCGTCGGATACCGTGTCCGCGGGCCGGAACTGCTCGACACCCCGCATCGCGAGCACGAACGCCGGTCCACGGGGTGGGTTGTCCAAAGGCCAACTTCTGACGCCGACACCTTTGATTCGGCCCTGCGCATCGAGACCCGATACGATGCCATATCCGGAGAACTGAACCAAGCCATCCGGATGGTGTGAGAGCTTGATCCGCTTGGCGTCGTCCTCGGCGGAAGCGAGATCAATCGCTTCGTCGAGAGAGATCGTCATCTCGTCCGACGCGTAGTTGACGGTTGCTTTGAACAGCAACGCCTTTTTGGCCGGGTGGTACGGCGAGGTCACGTAGTACGATCCGTCAGGACCGAACCAGATTTTGCAGAGCTTGCGGCGGATCCCACCCGTCTCGTAGACAACGGTGTAGTTACCTGCCCGCATGTTCATCCTCCTGGGGAAAGCCGCCGGTCGGCAGAGCCGCCCAACAGATTGCCGCTCAGCCGCAGCACGCGGCACGGCGGTTGGACGAAGCAAAGTAGACGCTGACGTTTGGACGAAGCAAGAAGGCTGAAGCGTGCTGTCGGCCTGCAGCGGCGGGTTATACGGCAGCCCCTGTGCGGGCGAGGACTGCGCGCACAAACGCCCCCTTCGCGTCCGTGTATGCCTCCCGGTCCGTCGTGTGCGCCGACGCAAGCCGACGCTTCAACGCTCCGTACTCCGCAGCCGCCTCGGGGTGCGAGCGGAGATAGTCCCGGAAGGTCAGCGCGTCGGCGGCGTCCTCCGGCGTGCGGACGTGGACGTGGTGCGTCCGACGGTTCCCGTGCGGGGGCATCCCCTTCACGAAGAAGAGCCGGTCGGGGTTGGGGTTGTCGGCCCAAAAAACGTAGCCGAGCGACTCGACCGGGCCGACGAACGCAGGCCACGCCGAGCGGTCAGGAACGGCGAGCATGATGTCGATGACGGGCTTGGCGGCGAGGCCCGGTACGGCCGTACTCCCGAAGTGCTCGACGGCCACCTCAACGCCTGCCGGAAGCACACGGCGGAGCGCGTCGGTCTCCCGCTCGAAAGCGGCAGGCCAACTCGGGTCGTAGGGTTCGATAGCGACGCGGTCCTCAGCCGCGTTGCTCCACGTCCCGTCGTCAAGTCGTTCGACGCTCATGCGTGATTTGATGGTTCAGGTTGACGCGCTGCCGTATAACGACCAAGGATAACGCGCGAAGGGCCGGGCGACTACTCTGCCGAACGGGCGAAAGTATGGTCGGCCCTTCGTCGCCGTTGATCCGATGGTTGGGCGCGGCGCGACAAAGCCGCGGGAAACCGCTCCAGACGAGTGCCAT
>JBBSMO010000495.1:0-2814 GCA_038233155.1 Longimicrobiales bacterium | reverse complement strand
GATCACCCGCGCGTCTCGTCGATCGTGGATCCAGAAGCGCTGATCCTGCTCTCGCTCGCGGTTCGCGATCACGAGCGGAGATTGACCGACCTGCTCGCAGGGTTTGCACTGAGGGGCTCTTCGCTCATCAGCATTCAGCGGCTGAAGACACTCGCCAAAGACCATCCGGGGGCGGTGCGCGAGCGTATCCCGGATTTCGGCCGCTACGGCCTGGATGCCGGCGACCGCCGCTGGCGGACACACGCCGCCGACCCGGCAGCCGCCGCCGGCAGCGCGCCCCGGGCCAAGGACTTCGGGCCGCTTCGCCTGACCGCGGGACCCGCGCTCATGCTCCGGCTGCGTGCCGGAATGGGCGTGGGTGCGAAGGCAGACCTGCTGACCTTTCTCCTCGGCCGCCAGGGGAGCGCCGCGGAGCTGAAGACGATCGCTCTGGCGACCGGCTACTCGAATCGTGCCGTCCGAACGGCCGCCGAGGAGATGGCCCTTGCACGCCTGATTCATGAGGTCGAGGGAACACCCGCCTCCTACAGGGCAGATCCGAAGGCTTGGCGATCCGTCCTCGCCATCCAGCAGCCGGATGGGCTTCCTGCGTCTGATCCCCGGGCGCCGCTTTGGAGATTCTGGTCCGTGATCTTTTCTTTCCTGACGACGGTGGTCGATTGGCACCGGGAAGCCAAGGCGGCAGCATGGTCGGGCTACGTCGCCAGCAGCCGCGCGCGGGATCTCATGGAGACGCACCGGCGGCGTCTGCGCTATACCGGCGTGGCTTTACCGAGTGCAGCCGATGCGACGGGAGCAGCGTACCTAGAATCATTCGGCAACATCGTCGCGCAGGTGTGCGGGTGGAGCCGTGAATCGCTCGGCGGGATAGCTGAGAGACAGGCGTAGAGGCCCATGGGGTCACTGTGGCGCCGCGGGGCGCATTTCGAGTCATCCCAGATTCGCTCCGGCGGAAGCACTCCGTCTCAGCATTGGACGATTACTTGCTTCTCCAGCGTTGCCAGATGCTCACGGCCGCGCTCGTCCCGCAGCCGCACCACGAACCGCGCCGCTATCACTTCCGGGCGTGCAGGCGCGGGCGGCGCGGGCGTGGTGGATAGATCGAAAACAACGCGCAGCTCCGCTGCCGTGAGCACGGCCGGCACGGGAGCACTATGGGTTATCCGGGACGCGAGACCCGCCGCACAACGCCGCACGAGAAGCTCGTTGCGCTCGATCTGGAACGGCGGCGGCTCGATACGGCCGGTGAGCAGATCGATGGTGACCATCGGCTCCGCGTGCCGCCATGCCAGGCGGGCGAAGTGATTGGCGGCGGTGGCGAACTGCTGGGCCGCGTTGTAGGCGAAACCGGTTAGCAGCGAATAGCGGCTCACGGTGGACGGCTCGCGGGGTGCGGTTGCAGCAGGTACTCTGCGCAGTTCCCACATCCAAGCACCGGCAGGTCCTTGATGATCACGATCGACTCGGCAGCGGCGTGAACGATAGGCCCGCGATCGTCGGCCGCCGATGGGACGCGCAGAAGTGGCAATTCGTAGGCATGCGCGTCGTTTCTCATCACAAGCTGCGTCCGGGTCTGCTCGCCGTCCTCGACCGCTCAGTCCTGCTGCTCGAACAGCGCCCTCGAAAGCCCCGACTGCCGGATGATGGACTGCAGCGTGCCGATTCGCAGCTCGCGATGGGCAGTACCGGTATCGTTCTCGTGCTGCCCTCACTTCGCTTCTGCATGACAACGTGGCTCCCGCGCTGCCTGACCTGAGCGAATCCATGTTGCTCCAGAATCTCACACACCTGCCGCCCCGAGAGAACCCTGAGCCTACCCAATGGCCACGTCGAAGCGGGTAATGTAGATTTCTGAACGCAGACGGGTCCGCACCTCCGCTGGATCCGCCGACTCGAGGAAAAGCTCGACCGCTTCGCGAACGTTGACCTGGGCCTCCTCGACGGTGTCGCCCTGGCTGGCGATATCCAGCTCGGGACAGAACGCCACGAAGCCGTCGGCTTCGCGTTCGATCACGGCGGTAAGGTGATGCGTGTGCGTCATGGATGTTTTCCGCGAAGAAATGGGGCTAGCTTCTGTTTCACCCCGAACCGCGTGAACCGCGTCGAAGATTACCGAACGATACAGAGCCCCGCCCCCTTACCCGCTCACGCCGCGTACCTGACTACTTCGAGTTCGGCCGCCTCGTCAATCCTCTCGAGGATATTCTCGACCGCCGCCATCGCGGAATCTTGCAGCAGGTACTCCGCGCAGTTTTCGCATTCGAGCACTGGCAGATCTTTGATGATCACGATCGACTTGGCCGTTCGTTTGAACGGAAGATCGGTGATTGTCGGGCGAAGGTGCGACCCGCAGACGTGGCATTTCATAGGTCTCTCCGTCGCGTCTTCAGTCCGGGCTCCCACCGCCCTGAATCGGTTCGGTGGGCGGTGACGATCCAAACGGTGTCTCCTTCGACATCGGTCGCAAATAGCACGTCCGCCACAACCTTTCTCTTCGACGGTTTGGGTACTGTAAGTTGCGAACTTGCTAACCACGGATTTAGCAAGTATTGTCAAGTTCATGACCACTAACGAACTCCTTGCGATCATCGACGACCTGCGGCGCTTCACGACCGATCATCAGCACGTCGAGACGAAGGCGGGGTACGGGGGTCTTCCTGGACGACTCTGGGAAACCGTCTCAGCGTTCGCCAACACCGCAGGGGGCGGCACGCTCATACTCGGCGTGGACGAGGCGAGTTTAGAAGAACCAGCGAGCGCCAACATGATCCTCGCTGACAAGAGAAAGGTCGCGTTCGACAACTTCATTAGTTG
>JBBSMO010000494.1:0-2815 GCA_038233155.1 Longimicrobiales bacterium | reverse complement strand
TTACCTCCCGCCGGCGAACCGTGACGGCAGCTCCGTCACGTCGCCCAGCTGCCCGCCGCATCTACCGCATGTACTCCGCGGAATTGCGCGCCGGCTGCTGGCACGCCGGCCACTCGCGCGGCTCGCCGGTGCGCGGGTTGGTCAACTCCTCGACCCGGTCGCGCGGCAGCCGCTCCGCCTCCTCGGAGGCGAGATAGGCGAGCATGGCGGTCAGCGTCGCGTTGTCGCGCAGGTCGTCCCAGGCAATCTTGTCAAAGGTGTCGCGGTTGGTATGCCAGGTATAGGTGCCGTATTCGTACCCGAGGGACGAGAGGCCAAAGGCGGGTGCGCCGGCGCAGATGAAAGATGCGTAGTCGCTCCCGCCGCCGCCCGGTGTGCCAGGGACGTTGAGCTCGATGCGCCCCGTCAGTTCGTCCGGCACCCGCGAGAGCCAGCGTTGGAAAACGGGACCCGCTCCGGTCAAACCCTGCATCGAGATGTTGACTACGCGGCCGGTGCCATTGTCCTGGTTGAACAGCGCCTGGAGCCCGTCTACGACCTCGGGATGATCCGCGGCGAAGCCGCGCGAGCCGTTCAGCCCCTGCTCCTCGCCGCTCCAGTGGCCGGCGATGATCGTCCGCTTGGGGTTCGGGTACGCCTGGTTCAAGATGCGCATCGCCTCGAGCATGGTAACCGTGCCGGTGCCATTGTCGGTAGCTCCGGAGCCGGCATCCCACGAGTCGAAGTGCGCGGAAAGCATCACGTACTCGTCCGGCTTTTCACTGCCGCGGATCTCGGCGATGGTGTTGAACACCGGCTGCTCGCCGAGCGATTCCGCTTCGGCGTTCACCCGGATTCGCGGCTCGTCCTCGTTGGCCGCCAGACGGAACAGCAAGCCGTAGTCCTCGCAGGAGATGTCGAGCGTCGGGATGCTAGTTGTGCGGGCGCGGAAGACCTTGTTCACCCCCCAGCCGCGCGACCAGTACGAGGTCAGCACGCCCGCGGCGCCCGCATCCTCGAGCTGCCGCACGAGAGCTGGAAAGGCCAAGCCGGTCACCGCTAGGCGGCGGTCCCACGCGGAGTCTGCCGCGGCCCGCTCCCGCCGCATCTTCGCGAAGGATTCTGGCGTGGCGTATTCCTCCCAGCTCTCGTCAGGCCGGCAGGTCGGCTGCGGAAAGGAGGCCAAGACGAACTTGCCGCGGACGCTGGGAAGCCACGCCTCGAACCCCGACTCGGGGAGCACCACTACTCCGCCGGTGACGGGACCGTCCGTGCCGGGGCTCCACGCCAGCATCGTCCCTTCTAGGGTGCGCACCCGCGGCTCGAGCAGGTCGATGTGCGTGATGCCGCGCCGCCACGACTCCCACGTCCCGTATTGCTCGTTGCGCGCCGCGATCCCCCATTGCCGGTACTTTTCGACCGCCCAATCCTGCGCCGCCTTCTGCCCCGGCGAGCCGGTGAGCCGCGGCCCGATCGAATCCAGCAGCGCCTGAGCGAGCGGAATCACCTGCGAGTTCTGCTGCCCTTCGCGCCATATCTCAGCCAGCGCCAGGTCGTTCAGCGTACCGGGTAGCTGCTGCGCCGCCACCGGGACTGCAGCCAGCAGAGGCGCGAGGACAGCGGCTAGTGCGAACCAGAAAGATCGAATAGTCATGGGAGAACGAGCAATGTGAAATGGGGGATGCGGACTGCCCGCGGCTGTCATCAGGGGGGAAATGCGCGCGGCTGTCATCTTGAGAAGCGGAGCGACGAAGAGCTTGCCCTGAGCTTGCCGAAGTGATCTCATAGCCGTCTGGCGGAGATCCTTCGCTGCGCTCAGGATGACAAGGGGGAAGGCGCTCCCGGGGGCAACAGGGACGGCGCTGCCGGGAACAACCGGGAGGGCGCCCCAACGCCTAAAGGGAGGACACTCCCGATGTTGACGGCGGCGCGCTCGGTGGTATGGGCAGCGGCGCGCTCCCGATGCCGACGGCGGCGGGCGCCTTGGATGACGACGGAGCGGGCGCCCCGCGGCGCACGACGGTCTCTTCAAAACCTCGATCCCCGCAGCCAGGTGTCCGCCCGCGCCCATCGGGTAGCGAGCTCCGCTTCTACGCTCGCCGCCGGCTTGTTTTGACCTTCTAAAGCGGCACGGAGGCCGAACAACGACCAGCCGTTGCGGGGGTGGTCGGCAAGCTCTTCCCGGTAGACCGCTTCGGCTTCGGGGAAGCGGCCAGAGTCCAGCAGGGCGGCGCCCAGCCAGTGGCGGGCGGCGAAGGGCAGCGGTTCCGGCTCATCGTACTGGAGCTGGTCCTCGGTTTCGACGGCCCGCTGAAGGGCAGCGATCCCCGCATCCGTTTCGCCGCCCGCCAGGTGCAGCTCACCCTCCAGAATACCGGCCAGCGTCCCGAGCAAGAGCTCTGCGGGATGGAAGCGGAACTGCGCCTCGGAGCTGTCGGCAGTCGCCTGCACCCGCTGCAGGAAGATGCGCGCCGAGTCGGGTGCGCCCAGACGCAGATGGCTGTAGCCGCGCGCAAAGTCCCACATTCCGCCGGAGACTGGGTCGTCGGGGCGCTGGCCCAGCTCGAGCACTTCATCGAAGCGGCCGAAGCGCACCAGCGTCAGAGCGCGGTAGACTGGGTTGCCGGTCAGCTTCGCGTAGTCCTTGGCAGCCTGCGTGGCGATGCCGCCCTGCCCGTCCATCGACGCCGCGAATAGCAGCATGTGCAGGTTGTGCGACGGGTAAATCGGGAACCCCTGCCCGGCGGCGGCCTTCTGGTCCGAGTGCCACGCTTGCAGGTTGGCACGAACCGCATCTCCCCACCTCCCCACCTGATTCCAGGTATGAGAGGGCATA
>JBBSMO010000493.1:0-2822 GCA_038233155.1 Longimicrobiales bacterium | reverse complement strand
GTCGGGCAGGCGGTCGAGAAATTCGGCAGCCGCACGGAACTGGCTGCCGCGCGCGCGCTGGGTGAAATCGCCGGAGGCGATGACCACGTCCGGCGCTAAGTCTGCGGCGAAGCGCTCGATCACGGCTGCCGCCTCCTCGTGCAGAGGCGGCCCGAAGTGTAGGTCGGAGATGTGGAGCAGGGTCAGCACGGCAACGTCGTCAGCGGTGGGTTTTCATAGGTCCCCTGCCGGGGCGGTGCCACTTGTGTGCCAGAGCAAACCCGGGCCGCAGAAACTCAGGCGGCTTGCGCTGCCCGGCGCAGCCCGGGAAAGGGCAGATCGGCGCGCGCGTTCAGATCGGAGCCCGCTACCTCGCCGCGGCGGAAGCGGAACAGACCGGCGCGCGCGATCATCGCCGCGTTGTCCGTCGAGAGCCGGGGCGCAGGCGCGAACAGTTGGCCGCCAGCCCCGAGGCGCTCCTCGAGCGCGCCTCGCAGGGCGCGGTTGTTGGCCACGCCGCCGCCGAGCAGGACTCGCGGGCAACCCACCTGCCGGACGGCGCGCAAGGTTTTTTCGGCCAGCACCTCTACAGCCGCCGCCTGAAAGGAAGCTGCGAAGTGCGGCGTTTCTGCTGCCCGTTCGCCCTCCGGAACCGACCCAACTTTGTTGCGAAGCGCTGTCTTCAGCCCGCTGAATGACATGTCGAAAAAGTCGGGCTCGCCGGGTCGCTGGCCGCCGTGCAGCAGCGGGCGCGGGAGCGGGTGACGGCTTGGGTCGCCCGCACGAGCCGCATCCTCAATCGCCGGGCCGCCCGGATAGTCGAGGCCCAGAATCTTTGCAGCCTTGTCGAAGGCCTCGCCCGCGGCGTCGTCGCGAGTCGCGCCGAGCAACTCGTACTCGCCCCACCGGGGTGCCCAAAGCAACATGGTGTGGCCACCGGAAACCAGGAGGGCGACAAAGGGGGGTTCCGCGGCCGGATCATCCAGCGCTGCCGCAAAAAGGTGCCCTTCCATGTGGTGCACCCCGACCAGCGGAACACCCCCCGCCCACGCCGCCCCCTTCGCCCAGGCGAGCCCCACGAGCAGAGCGCCAATCAGGCCAGGGCCAGCGGTGACGGCGATCAATCCGACACCGGCCAGCTCCGCTCCCGCCTCGGCGAGTGCCGCGGCTACGACCGAATCTACGGTGCGCAGGTGCGCGCGCGAGGCGATTTCCGGGACGACCCCGCCGTATACGCGATGCACGTCCTGCGAAAGAATCACATGCCCGAGCAGCTCCGACTCTCCCCGCAGCACCGCGGCGGAGGTTTCGTCGCACGACGTTTCTACCCCGAGCGTAAGCAAAGCCGTCACAGCGGAGAGGGCGGCAGTACACCGGCGGGGGAGGCGGGGAAAACGCGCACCGTGCGGGGGTTCAGCTCGACCTGAACGCCTTCGGGCACGCCTTCTATCGCCAGGGGAACCACCAGTCCCTCGGGCGGCAGCGGCTGCGGCAGCGTACCTGCCGCAGCCCCGACCAGAAAGGCGCGCGCGTCCAGCGGGGCCACCATGGCGGCAGTCCCCCGCAGCAGCACCTCGATGCGGGACGGGTTGGCCACGAGGCCTGCGGCAGTGCGCACGGGGACATCGGTGATGGACTTGGTGACGGCAGGCTCAACATCTCCCGACACCTCGACGTCGGCAGTGCCGAAGCGAACTCCGGGGAGGCCGGTGGTATCCAAGGGTACTGCACGGGCGAATGACGAGTCTTCTACGGAAAGGTCGAGCGGGCGCGTGCGCACGGCTTCCACCCGCTCGAGCAGATCTGCCGGGCCGCGGATGCGCACGGAGCGGGGGCGCACACGGAGCGAATCCGCCAACACACGGTCGCCCTCGGGGCGGCCGGTGACGACGACGCGGACGGGCACTTCCTTGGTGGCGACTTCTGCAAGGCCCAGCCGCACTACACCGGGCCGGACATCTTGCGCGGCTACATCGAGGCCCGGCGGGAGCCGGACCATGCGGGGGTCGAGGACATAGATTTCATTGCCGTCCTGAACCTCGGGCACCGGCAGCACGAGAACCGGTTGCTGGATGGCGAGCTCGAGCAGATCACGGCCCGAGCCGGAGAACCGCACCTCTACCGATGCGGGCGCCGGTGCGCGCACCATCTGGTACCCGGAATCGCGAAGCTGCACCTCGACGGGCACGCTGAGCCAGCGGTCGGTAGGCCGCTCCGCGCTCAGTGCGACCCAGAGCAGAACCGCGAGGCCGAATGCGGTGAGCTTGAGCGCCCAGTTCCCGGAGAGCGCCTGGATGAGACGGCTCACTCGGAACTCTGCAAGAGGCGGCGAACGAGTGCGACCTGTGCCTCCGAGTCCCACTCGGTTGCTCCAATCACCTTTTTCATGATCACACCGTCACGGCCGATGAGAAACGACTCGGGAACCCCGGTGGTCCGGTAGGTTCGCTGGATCTCACCCGCCGGGTCCCGCCACACGTCAAAGGTGAGGCCGAAGCGGTCGACGAATTCCGCCACGTCGCCGCCGGGCCGGCCCAGCCGGTCCAAGCCACCGGCAGGTGCGTCCACGCTGACAGCTACGATCTTCAGACCCTCGGGGCCGAGCTGTTCGTAGAGACGCTGCATGGAAGGCATTTCTTCTATGCACGGGCCACACCAAGTGGCCCAGATGTTGAGTAGCACTACCTCGTTCTCGTAGTCGGAGAGTGCAACCGGCTCGCCAGCGAGGTCACGAACCTCGATGTCCGGAGCATTGGTTCCGACCTCGACAGGCAGAAATCGGTCGCGCGCCGTCCACCCCAGACCAATCAGGCCGAGAATGAGGAGAATCACTCCGCCAACGG
>JBBSMO010000492.1:0-2828 GCA_038233155.1 Longimicrobiales bacterium | reverse complement strand
GGGGATCACCCGGCGAGAAGACGCCTGACGAGGTGGTGAGCGCCGCGCTGCGGGCGCTGGAGGCCGGCGACGACTACGTGGTGCCAGGCGCGCTCAACCAGGCGGGAGCGGCGTTGAGCCGGCTGGCGCCGCTCGGACTGGTGACGCGAATCGCGGGGCAGGTGATCCGGCGGATCGGGTAGCGCGCAGCGCTTCCCACACGCCGCCCACCAGACCCGGAACCATTACCACTGTCCCGAACAAGAGCAGAGAGAGGGCGAGAGCGTCGGCGGATGCTACGCCGTATGGGCGGAGCAGGAATACCACCGCGGCTTCGCGGACCCCCAGCCCGGACAGCGAAACCGGCAAAATCACCAGCAGCATGGCCGCCGCCCGCGTCCACCCGAGCGTCAGCCACGAAACGCCGAGCCCGAGCGATCGAGCGAGAATCCAAAAGACGGTGACGCCGACGAGCTGTCCGCCTATGGAAAGTGCCAGCACGATTATCCTCTCCCTCGCGCTGAACGCCGTGAACCCCCTGAGTTGACCCGCCAGCACGCGGAGTTTCGCCGGGAGCGGGAGGCGTGAAGCGAGGCGCCCGATCCGGACGCCGGTAATACCGCCGTGAAACAGCAAGACGTATAACGCCAGCGAGGCCGCACTGCCGAGCCCCAGCGCGATGCCAACCGTCACGGATGGCCCGGCGGCGTCCGCGATCCAGAAGACGTACCCAGTCACCAGCAGCGCCGCCGTCGCGAGGAAGCGGTCCCCGACCACCGCGACCGCCGTCCTGCCCATCTCCAACTTCGATCCGGAAAGCTTCGCGACCCGGACCAGCCCTCCGGTGAGATTCCCGCCGGGGAGGATCAGCCCGTAGAACATGGCCGCGAGATTGATCTGCAGCACCTGGATGCTGCCGAAGCGGATCCGCTGCGCGGCACAGAGCAGGCGCAGTCGCACGGCGATCAGCCCCTGGATAAGGAACGACCCGGCCACGGCCAGCGCGGCCGCTACCGCTCCGAGCCGGGTCGCGGCCGCCCTCACCTCGACGATCGGCACCACGCGGAACAGGATCAAGAGCAGCATCGCCGCCACGCCGACCCGGAACAGCAAGCGAAGGACTTGATGCACTCTTCCCGCCCCACCGGCCGCGGGTCCGCCGCTCGAGGTGCTGCCTTGGCTCAGCACGCCAGCAAGCTACGTCCGCTCATGGAGGTCGGAATCTCCGTTCCCAACAGAGCCAGGGCCGTCGGAGCGACGTCGATCAGCCGGCCTTCCGCGCCTTCGTCGAGCCACCGCTCCGAGTCTATCAGAAGCAGAAAACCCTCTTCGGAAGGGTGGTGCGGAAGGTGGGCATGATAACCGCGCTGGCGCGGATCGGCGAGGCGGGGTCGGTGCTGCCACTCCGTGAGGGCGAGGTAGATGTTAGCGAGAGGGTGATAAAAATCGTTGGGGAACAGGATACAGCCAGGATCGGTGACGAAGAACACCTCTCCATAGCGGTTGTCGTGGAAGCGCAGACCGAATCGAGCCATCTCTTCGCTCTCCAGCAGGGTGCCCACGTCCATCGCCGCCAGCATCCCGCGAATCCGTTCACCCGCGCGGTCGCTGTGGAACCAGAACCGCGCCATGGGCACCTCGAGAAAATAGCTGTACTCCCGATCATCCAAGCCGAGCGTTGCCAGCGCGGCGGGTAGATCGATGCTGCGCGCCACCGGTTCCTGTCCATGGTCGGAGAGGATCATCAAAGCGACACCCCGTTCACTGCAACGCTCTTCCAGTTGGGCGATCACGCGATCCACCTCTGCGTAGAAGCCGGCGATCCGCTCCGGCCGATCCAGGTACCAGTGCTGCAGGATGTCCAGACAGCGGACCTCCAGCACCTCCAGGCGCCGCGGCTCAGCGAGGAGGGTATCGGCTTCGCTGCTCAGCTTTTTCAGGTCCAGGTTGAGGACGTGCGAGCTGGCCCCATCTCCCAGGACCCCGAACAAGGACGGGACGGCGCCCACGTGCTCCGGCGCACGTCTCGCCTGCTCGGCCGTATCGCGGACGTTGTACTTAAAGCGCGTTAGCTCAAAGTCTCGGCGTCGCCCCGGCGGAACCGCTGCCAGATCGTACCCGCCGGTCAGCGCGTGGCGGATGCATTGCGCCGTGGTAGCGATCCGGTCTGGCACCCGCGAGCGGCCCTTCGTTCTCGAACCCTTCTGCCGACCCGGGCGCAGCCGCACGTGGAAGATGCCGTGTTCGGGCGGGTACGTTCCGGCGAATATCGTGGAAACCAGCTCGGTGTCGGGGAATCCCCGGATGCGCACGGTGGGGACGCTCCCGAGCAGGCGGTGGAGCGTCGGGGTGACCGTTGCATCGATGCGACGCCGGTCGAGTCCGGAGACGTAGCAGAGCAACACACTGGGTGAGGCAGCAGTCGGCATCACGAAGGGCTAGGTGGATCGGCGGGGGGAAACGCACAAACGCACGCCCGCAGGCGACGGTACGGGGAAACGGGCAAGCGGCGTTCCGCTGGCGCGGCGAGGTGGCCGGCTGGCACCGCCGCGGGCCGCCCCGTAAACTCAAAGGTACGAAGCGGCCGATACCGGCCGCCTCCCAACCTGCGCCCCCATGTCTTTTTCCGCTGGATTCCTCCAGTCGGCCCCCCGGCTCGGCAACCAGTACGACGACGACGCGGCGCTGCGCTCGTATCTGACCCGGGCGCTCCCCGGCGATGTGCTGCGCGAAATCGAGCCGTCGTTGCGGGAGATGGGACGGCTCGCGGGCGGGGAGCTGTACGACTTGCAGCTCGCCGACCGCTGCAACGAGCCGGTGCTGACGCAGTACGATGCGTGGGGCGAACG
>JBBSMO010000491.1:0-2837 GCA_038233155.1 Longimicrobiales bacterium | reverse complement strand
TAACGGACTTCTACGGTTCCAGCATCTGGCACTGCCCGGATTGCGACGGGCCCGGGGTGGAGGGGCTGCGGGTCGGGGTGATTGGGTGGGGGCGGCAGATCGCCGCCTTTTGCATGGAGATGCTGACCTGGACGGACCAACTCACCGTTCTGACGCACGGCCATGAGCCGGAGCTGCCGCAGGAGTCACGCGCTGCGCTCAATCGCTTTTCGATCCCGGTCCGAACGGATGTGATCAAGCGGCTGGAAGGGAATGATGGTTGTGTTCAGCAAGCGGTCTTCGCCGACGGCAGCGAGCAGGCGTTTGATGCCATGTTCTTTCACATCGCCTACGGCCCCGGTTCGGCTCTGGCGCCGGAGCTCGGCTGCGATGCCGGCGAAGACGGAACTCTCGCCACCGACCCTGATTGCCAGACGACGGTGCCCGGCGTTTTCGCCGCGGGCGACATCACGCATGGTTCAAAGCTGGCGATTCGCGCCGCGGCGGACGGCACCCGCGCTGCTATAGGCATGTACCGGTCGCTGCTGCCAGAAGAGCGAAAGGTGTAGCGTGTGCCGGGAAGGGTGCGGCGGGTCGCTCCCGGACTGTCAGCCGTTTGGCGGGATGCGCACGCGCCAGGGCCTTCCTGGCGGCGTGGCTTTGCGAATCAGGTGGGGGTTCAATTCGTAGAGCACCTCGGGCGCCACCCGCAGAGTAGCTGCGACCGTGGCGAGCGGCGTGCCGCCGCGGACGTTGACCTCACGAAAGGCCAGCGGTACGGCTGGCCGCGCGGCTTCGACCCCGTACAGAAGCGGCGAACGCCCAATCTGGCGCGCGGCCAACATCTTGGGAACGTAGTGCTGCGTTTCGGTAGGGAGGCCGGGCCGGATCAGCCAGAATTGTGTCTCGCCGCGCCGCTTGCCGGGTGCAAGCCGCTCCCTCACACCTTCCACGCGGCCTTCTCCGGCGTTGTAAGCGGCGGCAGCCAGGTGCCAGCTTCCGAACCGCGTGTGCAGCCAGTCGAGGTGCCGGACGGCCGCTGCGGTCGAGCGGAGCGGGTCCCGCCGCTCGTCCACATACTCTGATACTTCCAGCCCGTACAGCCGCGCTGTCTCCGGCATCAACTGCCAGATGCCGGCTGCTCCCGCGGAACTGGTGGCCGCGGGCAGAAAGCTGGACTCGATCAGCGCGAGAAAGAGAAGATCCTGGGGCAGCCCCTGTTCGCGTAGGGACTGGCGGATCAGCGGCTCGTAGCGCGTCATCCGCCCGAGTGCGCGGCGCATTTCCGGTGCGCCGCCGCGCGAGAAGCGCACCACCCAGCGGTCGACTTCCGCCCGTGCCGTTCCGGCTGCAGCGGAACCGCCCGCGCGAATCGTCGAGCGAACTGGCCCCGGCGCCGCGCGCGGCGCCTCTGGTCTCCAGACGCCGGAAACCGACCCAATGAAGAAGCCGGCGGCAGACGGCGCGGCATCTCCGGGTACTGCCTTCAGAACCGGGAACGAACGGCCAGTCGGAAGCGGTCCGTCCACCACAGCCCGGACGCGCGAGGTGGCGCCCGCAGCGGAGAGCACCACGATAGCGAGCAGTGTTGCCCACCTGCGCGGTGCGAGACCAGCCGGGGGAGCAAACCAGGAACAAACCGCCGATGGCAGCCAGTGAGTTCTATGGCGATGGGAGCCTGCCGGATGTACAGCGCGGCGCGCGTCGAGAACCCGGCGCGTACGGCTTGTGATCATCATTCGAACAAGGATCGGCAGGGGCGCTGCCGTCCTTGAACCAGCAACCCGCCGAGCAGGGAGCGGGCCGCGCTGGCGTGAAACTACGCCCAACGGCATATCCTGCCGATACTTGTGCGTGTCTGCAGCTCACCCGTTTCCGCTCCGCTCCTTCTCGCATGCCAACCCCCGATCGCCGTTCGATCCACGGCCACGCCGTACCGCTTTCGCTGCGCCGCGCAGGCGCCTACCCCGCGCTCCGCGGCGCGCCCGGCGCGCTCTGGCTTATCGGCGTGCTGATCGCCACCTTCACCGGGGTCACCATCGGCACCTTTTTGCCGCGCGCACCAAGCGCCGCCGGCGCGGACGGCGCCGTGCAGGCAGCGGCGGCACCCGCGCCGTACAATGATCTCGAGCGCTCGCTCCGGCAGATCGTCGCAGATGAAGAACGGTTCGACGGTGCGGCAATGGCGACGCCGCCAGCACCCGTACACGCCGGAATATCCCACCCTGCAGACGCCGGCGCAGCTTCAGAGGCGGGGGATATCGCTTTCCCCGATGCGCCGGACATTGACGTGCCACCAGTCGCACCCCTCGGGGAAAGGCTTTCCACTGGCTCGGTGATCAAAATCGCGCCAGCGGGAACGGGCGGAGCGGCGGCGGGGGCAACAGCTACCCGGCGTCCGGCCGCGTGCAGCGAGCGCCCGTCCGCCGCGGGCACCACAACCATCTGCATCCGGCCCCGGGACTGAAGAAGCGCGGCAGCTCCGCGGCAGCGATCTAAAGACGGCCCCGTGATGAGGCCGTTCGAGCCGCTGCCGCACTGTCGCCTTGTATCCCGATGCGCTACCTTGCCGGCCAGTGCAGGCGAGCCGCAGGAATCTCCTGCAGCCGTGGGGAGACTCTTCGCTGCGTTCAAAGTGACAACGAAACTGGTCCTGCGAAGCTGGGGTCAGATTAGACGTTGAACCGGAAGAGCAATATGTCTCCGTCCGCAACAATGTAGTCTTTGCCCTCCGACCGCAGCACCCCCTCGTCCCGCGCGTTCTTCACCGAGCCGGTGCGCTCGAAGTCCTTCCAAGCGACCGTTTCCGCGCGGATGAAGCCGCGCTCGAAGTCCGAGTGGATGACGCCCGCCGCCGC
>JBBSMO010000490.1:0-2838 GCA_038233155.1 Longimicrobiales bacterium | reverse complement strand
GTGGCCGGCGCGAGACCAGTGCCGGGGATGAACCGCAGGGGAATCAGGAAGGTACCGAATGTGCGCGGCGTTGCCGATACTCACCATCGGAAGGTCAGGTGCTGCCGGCCGCGCCCTGCCATCTCAGGTGCGGGAGGCACATCGCCTGGCCCACGGGGGCGCCTGTCCCGGCGGCAATGGCGCCGGGCAGAGTAGGTGTGCTACAATCAAGGCGCCTGCGGGGGCGCTGGAACAAAGTCTGTACTGAAGCACATGAACGATATGCAGAATACCTCATCGAGCACGATGATCTGGGGAAGTGGCGGCGTGGCGACAATCACCACCGAAATCCTTTTCGCGGACGACGACCCGGCAATGCGCCAGCTCGTGGCGGAAACGCTGCGGACCGGTCGGCACGAAGTGCGGCTGGCGCGGAACGGGCAAGAAGCGCTCGAGGAGGTACGGCGCTCCCCGCCGGATCTCGTCATGCTCGACTACCGGATGGGCGTGATGGATGGCTTTCAGGTCTGCCGGCAGCTTAAGGCGGACCCGCGCTTCGACCATCTTCCAATTTTGATCCTCACCGCGGAAGGGCGCATCGAAGACCGCTTGACCGGATTTGACGCCGGTGCCGACGACTACCTTCCCAAGCCTTTCGACCCGCGCGAACTGCTTGCCCGAGTAGCTGCGCTGTTGCGCCTCGCCCAGCGCGGCCTGGACCGCAACCCCACCAGCGGGCTGGCGGGCGGCGAGGCAATCGGGCGCGAATACGCGCGCCGCCAGGCAGCATCCGCGGCGTTCGCCGTCTGTTATCTAGATCTGGACGAGTTCAAGGCATTCAACGACCGCTTCGGGTTCAGCGTGGCGGATGCGGTCATCCGCGAGGTCGGCCGCGTCCTGCGAACCGTGAGCGAAGGGTCGGATGCTTTCGTCGGCCATGTGGGCGGCGATGACTTCATCATGCTCTGCCTGCCCGAAGATGCAGTGCGTCTGACGGGAGAAATCCAGAACCGCTTCCGGCACCACCTCGCGCGGCACCTTCCGGCGAAGGTGATTCAGGCAGGCCGCTACGTGAACACCGACAAGCGCGGAAGAGCCCGGGAGTACGCCGTCCCGCGGCTCTCGACCGCTATCCTCCAGATTCCGGCAGATGCCGGCGTCGCTTTCGGCGTGCTGGGCGAACTGGCCGCGGGAGTGAAGGTTCGCGCGAAGCAGGCGGCTGGCGCCGGAATCGTCGAGGTCGAGATCCGCCCCTAAGGGTTGCTTTCCCCGTCTCCTGGCGGCAGGGCGTCCGGGCCGTATCGTAGCTCGCGGAATTCGTAGACGATGATCCCTTCATCCGTGACCTCGGAGTCTACGCGCAGCCCGTCATCCAGCGACTGAAGTACCTTTTCGGCGCGCGGCAGAGTCCAACCCAGTTGGGCCGCGACCTGGGTAACCGTCAGGAGGCCGCCCGAATCCGCTGCAAGCTTCAGCACGGGGAGCTGCAACGACGAGATCAACGCCGCCCGGCGCGCCTCCCTAGCCTCCCGTGCCGCCCTGTGCATGAGGAAAGCCCCCACGCCCATCCCCCCTCCCATCAGCAGCGGAACGATTTCAGCCTCTCCGATTCCGATCGCCATCATGAAGAAGCCCAGCATGGCTAGAATGACGGAAAAGATCTGAAGCCGGTTGCCACGCCCCCCGGCGCCAACACCGTTGCTCCTGCCGGACCCCGGCCGGCGCTCGGCGCCGAAGGTAGTCAGCTCGGCATTCTTGCCCCAGCTTCTGCCGCAGCGGGGGCAAACTTGATGATCGCGGCGCATGAAAAAGTAGATCGCGGCGCCCGCGCCTGCGATCCCGGCCGTGAACACGAGTAACCCGATCAGGGCGAAGATATGCGAGCCGCGCGAAAAGTAGGAAACCCCCTCCCCCTGATAGCCGCACCGCGGGCACTGTGGAAGCGTGAGGCCGCCCGCGCCCGGCGCGTATCCCGCCCCGGCACCATACCCCGGGTCGGAGCGCGTCAAAGTCGCGGGTGCCTGCCGCGCGACGCGCGTGCCGCACTCGGTACACGAACGGCGCCCCGGCACCGACCGCGCCCCGCAGGTGGAACAGTACGTGCTCCCCTCCTCATACATCGGTTCGGCCATCCTGATCCCCGCAAGTTGAGTTGCCACCACTGTCAATTCATACGACCTAGCACCGGAAAAGATTCAGATACCAGAGCGCCGATGACCTCACCCGCTGCACTACCAGGGTTCCCGCCGCAGATCCCGAGCCCGCGCTCGCTGCCGGTGCTGAACCGCGTGATGGTCGGCTGCACCAGGTGTGACCTGGCGCTCACCCGCACTCAGGTCGTGCCGGGTGCGGGTGACGCCGGCGCGGCTGTGATGTTCGTGGGAGAAGCGCCTGGCAAGGCCGAAGACCTGAGCGGCGTCCCCTTCGTAGGCGCCTCCGGAAAGCTGCTGGATCAGATGCTCGCGGCAGCGGGCATCGCGCGGGAAGATGTCTTCATCGGCAACGTCATCCGCTGCCGCCCGCCGGGCAACAGGAACCCGCGCACCGCCGAGGTTCGTGCCTGCGCTGATTGGCTGCGAGAGCAGGTGCGGCTGATCCGGCCGCGCCTCGTGTCACCACTCGGCCGTTTTGCACTCCAGCACTTCATTGCCAACGGCAAGATCACGGAACTTCGGGGTATGCTTCAGAGCGTGGACTATCACGGCTTGGGGGTGGCACTGTTCCCGCTGCTTCACCCCGCGGCCGTACTTCGCAACCCGAGGTTGCGCGACAGTTATCAAGAACACTTTCAACTGTTGGCTTCCCTGTGCGTACAACCAGCCATCCAACTCTGATCCGCGCGCTCGCATTCGGGCTGGT
>JBBSMO010000489.1:0-2859 GCA_038233155.1 Longimicrobiales bacterium | reverse complement strand
GCCACGCCGCCACTTCCCCAGATCATCGTGCTCGATGAGGTATTCTGCATATCGTTCATGTGCTTCAGTACAGACTTTGTTCCAGCGGCCCCCGCAGGCGCCTTGATTGTAGCACCCGTGCTCTGCCCGGCGCCATTGCTGCCGCAGCGGGTACTCGTGAGGCCTAGGTGATGTGCCTCCCGCACCTCAGATGCAGGGCGCGGCCGGCAGCACCTGACCTTCCGATGGTGAGTATCGGCAACGCCGCGCACATTCGGTACCTTCCTGATTCCCCTGCGGTTCATCCCCGGCACTGGTCTCGCGCCGGCCACCCGTGGTAGCTTGCACTGCCGAGCCGCTCCAACTTCCCCGCGAACCCAGCCTTGCCATGGTTGCCGCCGTCGTTCTAATCCGCGCCCTCCCGGGGGACATTCCCGCAATGGCCCGAAAGATGGCTGGCATGGAGGGGGTGGCTGAAGTGTATTCCGTTTCCGGCGAGTACGACCTGGTCGCAATCGTCAGGGTCGCCGAATACGATGCGGTGGCCGAGGTGGTCACGGAACAGATCGCCAAGGTGCCCGGCATCGAGCGGACGAATACCCTGACCGCGTTCCGCGTCTACTCGCGCCAAGACCTCGAGCGCGCCTGGGACATGTTCGACTGAGCTTCGGCCAGTTTCACGGAAGCAACTCAGCCAGCACAGTCCGAATCGCTTCCGCGCCGAAGCCGCGCCGCGCAAGATAGCCATACAGGCGCCGGCGCTCGCGGGCCGGCTCGGCACCGGGCCGCTGCCGCCACTTTTCCGCTGCCTTCCGCGCTAGTGTTACATCCGAGGTGTTCTGGTCCTCGAAGACGGTGTCGACCACCGCATCGGCCGTCGCGGCATCCACCCCTTTCGAGCGGAGTTCGCGCACGATTTGCCTTTTGCCGCGCGGGCGGAGGCGAACCCGGTCGCGGGCATGGAGAGCGGCAAACTCCGCATCATCCACCAATCCGCTCGCCTCGAGAGCCTCGACGCACTCGGCTGCAATCTCATCATCGTATCCCTTGTCACGCAGCCGTCGCCGGAGCTCGGCACCACTGCGGGCACGAAACGAAAGCAGCGAAAGGGCGGCTTCGCGAGCCTTCCACCCTTGGTCCTGCCGCTGCAGCACCGCCTGCCGCTCCCGGCTAACTTCCACACCCACCCGGAGTCCTTCAGACAGCACGACCTGCGCCGCCAACCCGAAAGCGAACTCGCCGTCGACGAAAACGTTGATGCGACCGGATTGTTTCTGCTGCTTCAGGGCGGTAATGAGCAATTGAAATGCGGAATGCGGAATGCGGAATGATTATCGAGCCGCTCTCGCCGTGGAAGAGCGTCTCGCGACCCGCGACTGGCCCCCCATCTTGTCACGACCCGCCCGGACCGGTATGGTTCCGCCCTTCCGAGTACTTAACCGCCAGCCTTCAACCCCAGTCTGTCCCTATCACCCGAATCTTTCAGGAGCTTCGCGAGCGCGAGTTCGATTTGGACCCCGAAAAGGTGTACCTGAATGCCGCCTCGGTAACACCCATGCCGCTGCGGACGCGCCGGGCGATCGGCGCATTCAACGCACGGCGCGGCCGGGTCACTGAACTTCGCCCTGAAGATTTCGAGCCGACGCTCGCGCGCTGCCGCACCGCTGCGGCGCGCCTCATTGGCGCGGAGCCGTCATCGATGGCGCTGACCGGCAACACCAGCGCGGGCATCAACCTCGCCGCCGCCGCGCTCCCCCTCCCGCGCGGAAGCACAGTGGTGGTGAGCGACCGGGAGTTCCCGGCGAACGTGCACCCGTGGGCGAAACTGGCCGCGCGCGGTGTCCGTCTAGAGATTGTGCCGGCGGACGAACGAGGCTGCCCGGATCAGGCGCGGTTGCTCGAACGGCTGGACCGCGGCAATGTGTCCGCCTTCGCGCTTTCGGCTGTGCAGTACGCTTCCGGCTACCGTGCGGATCTGCCGCTCTTCGGGTCCCATTGCCGCGAGCGCGGCATTTTCTTCGTGATAGATGCGATCCAGGCGCTGGGCGTGGTGCCGCTGGACGTGGGCGAGGCGCAGGCGGACATTGTCGCAACGGGCGGTCATAAGTGGCTGTGCGCTCCCTTTGGAACGGGGTTCGTCTACATCCGTCCCGAGCTGATACTCCGGCTCAACCCCCCGGCCGTTGGGTGGACGGCGTTTCGCGGAAGCGAGCATCTCGACCGGCTCCTCCCATATCCCGACCAGCTTTGGGATGAGGCGCGCCGCTTCGAGTTGGCTACCCTGCCGCTGCAGGACATTGCCGGTCTGGCCGAGTCGCTAGAGCTGCTGCTGGAAACGGGGGTAGACAACATCTTCCAGCACGTGTCTTCGCTCCTTGACCCGATGATCACCGCGGTGCAGGAAACCGGAGCGGCTGAAATCGTGAGTGACTTGGAGCCCGCCCGCCGTGCGGGCATCCTCTGCTTCCGCTCGCCGCGCGGGCGGGAGATATTCGAACGTCTCGCTGCTGCGGGCGTTGTGGCGGCATTCCGGGAGGGCGCCGTTCGCATTGCCCCTCATCTCTACAATACTCCGGATGAAATGGAGCGTGCGTGCCGGGCGCTCCGAACCGCCGCAGAATGAAGATACAGGAGATAGCCAGCCGGGTTGTCGCCGAGACGCAGGCGCAGTTCGCGCCGGACCCGCGCCTTTCGGTTTTCGACGTCGAGGTGCGGGTGAACAAAGCAGAGAGGCGGGTATTGGCTCGCGGGTGCGTGTCGGACCCGGTCGCCGCTGACGCGCTGCACCACCGGTTGGCCGGTCTCGATGGCGGCTGGCAGGTAGAGGACCGCGTGACGCGCCTTCCCGAGGTGCACGACCCATCTCCCAAACACGCAATT
>JBBSMO010000488.1:0-2865 GCA_038233155.1 Longimicrobiales bacterium | reverse complement strand
TGCTACCTTGACGGTAGCGGTGGCCTTGCCATCATCGCCAAACTTCCCCGAACCTTCACAGCCTCGTTCGTGACATCACCATGCACCATACTGTTCGTTGGCTGTTGACGGGCGCCGCGATCTCCGCGGCTGCCTGCGCACCGCGCGCCGCCGCGCCGCCCTCGTCGCCCCTGGTTGAGGAAGATGTTGTTCCGGCCGCGCGGCCGCCCGTAGCGGGGCGCGAGCCGCACGAGATGACCATCCACGGCGATACGCGAGTCGATCCGTACTACTGGCTGAACCAGCGCGAAGACCCGGAGGTCATTGCCTACCTCGAGGCGGAGAACGCATACACGCAAGCGATGATGCGCGGCACGGAGGCGCTGCAGGACTCGCTGTACCGGGAGATCAAGGGACGCGTCCGGCAGGATGACCGCTCCGTTCCCGTTCGCAACGACGGCTTTTTCTACTATTCTCGGTTTGAAGAGGGCGCCGATTACCCCCTAAACGCCCGCAAGCGCGACTCGCTGGATGCGCCCGAGCAGATCCTCCTCGACCAACCTGCTTCAGCGCGGGGGCACGGCTACTTCGCCGTTTCTGGCTTCCAGCCATCTCCCGATCACCGGCTGCTCGCGTTCGCTCAGGACACGGTCGGCCGCCGCATCTACACGATTCGCATCAAGGATCTGACTACGGGCCAGATGCTGGCGGACGAAATCCCCGGCGCTACCGGGGGGATCGAGTGGGCGAACGACAATCGCACGCTATTCTACACCAAACGCGACCCGCAAACCCTGCGTGCCTATCAGGTATTCCGTCACACCGTCGGCACTGACCCGGCTACGGACGAACTCGTTTTCCAGGAAGATGACGAGGAGTTTTCCGTCTCCATCGACAAGACGCGCTCCGAAGAGTTCCTGCTGATCAGCTCCGGACAGACGTTGTCTACCGAGTACCGCTACCTGGATGCGGACGAGCCCAATGGCGAGTGGCAGATCTTCCTGCCGCGCCGCCGCGACCACGAGTACCACATCGATCATCGCGGGGATTCATTCTACATCCGCACCAATCGCGGCGGGGCGAGAAACTTCAAGCTCGAGCGGACGCCCGTTGCCAACACCGCGGAGGCGGCGTGGCGCGAGGTGGTCCCGCACCGCGACGAGGTGCTGCTGCAGAACATGGAATTGTTCCGCGAGCATCTGGTTCTGAATGAGAGGAAGGCGGGCTTGGTACAGCTCAGAATCCGCCGCTTCGAAGATGGAGCGGAGCACTACATCGATTTCGACGAGGATGCCTATCTCGCCTACACCACGGGCAACGCCGAATTCGATACGGATGTGCTGCGGTTCGGCTACACATCCATGACCACCCCTGCGTCTACTTACGACTACGTCATGGATTCGCGCGAGCGCACGCTGCTCAAGCGCGAAGAGGTGCTCGGCGCCTTTGATCCGGCGGCGTACCGGACCCAACGCCTGTTCGCGACGGCGCGCGACGGAACGCGAGTCCCGGTATCCGTAGTGCATCGCGCCGACACCCCGCTGGATGGCTCCGCGCCGCTGCTCGTTTACGCCTACGGCTCCTATGGGAACAGCACCGACGCTACCTTCAGCCACTCGCGGTTGAGCCTGCTGGACCGCGGCTGGGTCTACGCGATTGCCCACATCCGCGGCGGCCAGGAGATGGGGCGCGATTGGTACGAACAAGGCAAGCTGCTGAACAAGAAGAACACCTTCACCGACTTCATCGATGCGACCGAATTCCTGGTAGAGAACGGCTACGGAGTTCCGGATCGCGTCTTCGCGCAGGGCGGCAGCGCGGGCGGCCTGCTGATGGGCGCCGTGGTCAACATGCGCCCCGAGCTGTACCAGGGGGTGCTCGCTGCGGTACCCTTCGTAGATGTGGTCACTACTATGTTGGACGCGACCATCCCGCTGACCACCTTCGAATACGACGAGTGGGGCAACCCGAATGACGCGGAATACTACCGGTACATGCTCTCGTACTCGCCGTACGACAACCTAGAGGCGAAAGAGTACCCGAACCTGCTGGTCACCACCGGGCTGCACGACTCTCAGGTGCAGTACTGGGAGCCCGCCAAGTGGGTCGCGAAGCTAAGGGCGATGAAAACCGGCGACAATGTGCTCCTGCTCAAGACCGAAATGGAGGCCGGGCACGGCGGCGCCTCCGCGCGCGACAAGCGGTATCGGGAGATCGCGTTTCAGTACGCTTTCCTGATCGATATGGAGAGGCAGGCGAAGAGCAAGCGGTGACGCGCAGCGTGTGATGTAGTGGCGAGGCGCTCCCTCGCCCGATCTCCGGGCGGACCCGCGAATCCCGCCAGCCCGCTCCGAACGCACGTCGCCCCCGCTCTCCGTGCCGAGAGCGGGGGCGACGTCGTCGGCGTGTGCCGCGGTTTCAGTCGTGGTCTTCGCCGACGCCGGCGATGCCGCCCCTGAAGTCGTCCTCGAACTCGATGAGCCGTCCGTCGAACGCGGACAGGTCCAGCACCTCGCCGCCGCGGATGAACCAACGGTCGGGATCGAGTTGAACGGTGAGCGTGCGGCTCGCGCCGGCGTCACTCACAACGAGCGGCGGGATAAGCGCGAACTCGACCTCGATGTCGGCGTCCAGGTAGACGACGAACGGCCGGGCGGTCCCGCCGGCGGGGGTGAAGCTGCCGGCTACGACCATGCTCGCTTCGCTCGGGAAGCCGGGGAACGCGGCACGGAGCTGGCTCCGCAGCGTGGCGATCGCCTGCCGCGTCCGCGGCTCGTCGTCCTCATCCTCGTCGAGGTCCTCGATCTCGAACTCTAACTCGGTGTAGGTCCCGAGCGGCACGTCGTCGCTGGCCACGATGACGTCCCGGCCGTCCAGCGGCAGGTC
>JBBSMO010000487.1:0-2865 GCA_038233155.1 Longimicrobiales bacterium | reverse complement strand
CGGATGCGAAGGCGTCGTCCAGCCAGAACTCGTATTCGTGCGCCACCGCATTGGCCGCATCGGATAGGTGGGCCGTGCCCTTGTCGGCGGCCACCACGAGGTACGGGTCATCCCCGTCGTAGCGGACTACGCGCGGCGGGGGTACCACCTCGCCATCTACGATGTTGTCGGTCACGTCCAGCATCCCGCGGATCAGGGTGCGGTACTGCTCGGCCGCCTCCTGCATCATCTCGTCACGGTCCGCTACCACGCGTTTGATGATGAAGCCACCCTTGGAACCGCCCGGGACGATCACCGCGTTCTTCACCACCTGCGTCGTGACCAGTCCCAGGACCTCCGTCCGGAAATCATCCGGCCGGTCTGACCAGCGGATGCCGCCGCGCGATACCGACGCGCCCCGCAGGTGAATCCCCTCCATGCGCGACGACTGCACAAAAATTTCGTACAAAAGGCCGCTACGGCTGAGCTCTTCCACATCTCCCGAACGAATTTTGAAAGAGATGTAGGGCACGCCGCCGCTGACCCGGTTTGGCGTTGCGCCGCCGTAGCGGAAGTAGTTGGTGCGGGTGGTAGCCTCCATCAGCGAGATCAGGCGCCGGAATGCACGGTCGTCGGCCAAGGTAACGACGCCGTCCAGCGCATCCCCCAGCGCACTGCGCAGGCGCTCGACGGCTTGTGCGGCGGCGGCGGGATCTTGTCCCGCGAAACCCTCCGGATCGAACTTGGCGCGGAACAGCTCGATCAGAAGCCGCGCGACCTCGGGGTAGCGGATCAGGGCGCGGGCAGGGGAGAACCGCGTCGGCAGCGCCTCGATTTGAAAGGCATAGTTTGCGTAGGCGCGCAATACATCCACCTCGCGCCAGTGCAGCCCGGCGCTGAGGACGAGCGTGTTGAAGATGTCGTCCGAAGCGTCACCGCGGCGCACCGCCAGCAGAGCATCCGTGAAAATACTCGCCTTCTCCGTAGGCAGCAGCCCGCCTTCGGGATCTTGCACCGCGAACGAGTAGATCATGAACTGCGGCAGATCCGCTCCGGCAACGGAGAACGGAACCACCTCGACTACGCGAACCCCGGCATGGTCCAAGATCGGCATGAAATCCGACAGGATGAGCCGCTCGTTGCGCAGATACAGCTTCAGCACCGTCACTTCACGATAATCGTCGGCGCGACCCCGGCCGCGCGGCTTGCGCAGGTCGATGGCTACATCGCGGTTCTCGCGCTCCATGCGTTCGAGCCATTCGATGTCGTGCACCGCGGCTTCCGGCAGCGTCGCCGCACGGTATTCGTCGCTTAGCGCGGCACCGTAGCGCTGCAGCAGACGATTGCCTTCGGCCGAGCCGTGGACGGCGGCGAGCGCGTCTAACAGCCGGTCGTCCCACGAGCGGATGATGCGCGCCGTTTCCCGCTCGATCAGCGCGGCGTCCACACTACCCATGGCCTCCGGCGAGGCACTGAGGAAGAAGTGCAGCCGGGCCTGGTCTCCCGCGCTTAGGGCTAAGTGGTAGTTCAGCACCGTCCCTTGGAACCGCTCGGTGAGCATCTCCTGAATACGCTGCCGTACCTCGCCGCTGAACCGGCCCCTCGGCAGCACCGCCATCACTGTAACGCCACGGCGCAACGGGTCCGGGCGCAAGGTGACATGAACATCATCACTGAACAACAGAGCCAGAATGGTTTGTACTTCCTGCTCGATCTCCTCCGGCGAGGCCTGGAACAGGTCCTCCTTGGGCATCGAATTGAAGATCGTGATGATCTCCTTGTAGTCGTGCGACCCCGGGTTCGAACTGGATGTCTCGAGAATGCCGTCCAGCTTGCGCCTCAGGATGGGAATGGTCTCCGCGTTCTCCGTGTAGGCTTTCGAGGTAAACAGGCCCAGGAAGCGGCATTCCCCGACGATGTTGCCGTCCTCGCCCAGGCGCTTGACGCCGATGTAGTCCATCCGCGCGCGGCGGTGCACCGTAGACTCTGCGTTGGTTTTGCTGATGATCAGGCTCGGCCCCCCGATGATGCGGTTGAGCAGCGGGCCGGGGATGTCGGTGAGCGGGACCTCGTCGGCATACGTCGAGCTATTCTCTTCGCGCAGGATACCGAGCCCTGACCCGGGTTGGACCCGGATGGTGCGCCCTTCCCCGGCCCCGCAGATTTCATAGCTGCGGAAGCCGAGGAACACGAAGTTTTCGTCGCGCAGCCAGCGCATGAACTCGCCGGCTTCCCGGTACTCGGCGCCCTTGTCCGGGAAGCGCTCGACGTACTCGTCGGCCATGGCGATGGTCTGGTCGAGCGCCGCGAGCATCTCGCCGAAGTGTTCGGTGACGGCCATCACATCGTACAACCTCTGCTTGACCCCATCGGCGAGTTCGGCCCGGCGGGCGGGATCAGCGATGCGCGAAATTTCGCAGTGGACCAGCGCCTCGCTTTCTCCTTCCGCTGCTTCGCTGAGCCCGGTGATGCTTCCGTCCGGCGCGCGGTGAACGCACAGGACGGGATACATGTAGTGCTGGATCGCGAGGTTTTCCCCGCTCAGATATTCACGGATGCTGTCCACGATGAAGGGCCGGTCACCCACTTCGGCGCGAATCACCGTCACCGGCGCGGACCACCCTTCCTCCTCCGGGTTGAGGACCTGTACGTTGACCTCGTCCGGCCGTGCGGAACCAAGAAAGGCGAACGCCCCCTTGGTCAGCGTGCTGAGATCGTCCACGCTCCGCTCATGAAGCAACTGGCGGGGCAGCTTGCGGAAGAAGATGCGGGCGAACTCACAGAGCTGTGCACCGCTCTCTCCCTGATGGTTCGCTTCTATGAAGTCGCAGAGTTCGTCTACCCTGCGGGTGGCCACGGGCGCTGCAAGGGGTGCGGCGGTCAGGT
>JBBSMO010000486.1:0-2870 GCA_038233155.1 Longimicrobiales bacterium | reverse complement strand
ATGCGGCGGGTGACGTAGTAGATCATCCGGGCGACGCGCGCCGCCTTGTCGGCGTCGATGTCTTCGACATGATCCGAAGGGCGATGATAGTCTTCATGGGTGCCTGCGAAGAAGAAGAGCGCGGGAATCTCCTTCTTGGCGAAGTTGAAGTGGTCGGAGCGGAAGAAGAAGCGCTCGTCCGGCCACTGGTCATCCACGACTTCGAGGCCGACCTCGGGGTGGGCGGCGGCGACCTCTGCTACCGTAGCGCCGAGAGACGAATAGTCTTTGCCGATCACGACAAGGGTGTCAGGCGAATTCCGGCCGATCATGTCGGCGTTCAGGTTCGCGGCGGCTCTGGCGAGCGGAACCGTCGGGTTGTTGACGAACCACTCGGACCCCAGCAGGCCTTTCTCTTCGCCGCTCACGTGAACGAATAGCACCGGCCGCCGCGGGGGTTCGGGCAGGCTCGCCAGCGCCTCGGCGACTTCGACCAGCGCCGAGGTGCCGGAGGCGTCGTCGTCCGCGCCGTTGTAGATCGAGTCGCCGTTCACCGGCCGGCCCACCCCGACATGGTCCATGTGCGCGGAAAGAATCACGTACTCGTTCGCCACGGCCGGGTCGCTCCCCGGCAGCAGCGCCACCACGTTCGGCGGCCGGCCGTCGCGGATGGTCCGCGCATTCGCCGCGAAGCGAGCGTTCAATGCGACGGGGAGTCCCGCCGGGACGCTGCGCGGCGCCGACGCCAGATCGAAGCCGCCCCAGGCGAGATAGCGGGAAGCCGCCTCGCGAGACAGGTAGAACACCGGGATCTCCGCCGGGTTGACCAGCCCGGTGCGCGGCTGTGCCGCGGCGGCGGCTTGGCGCTCGAGGGTAGCCGGGGGAAACGCGGCGTCTAAAATCACGAACAACGCCGTGGCTCCGGCCGCTTCGGCCGCACTACGTGCGCGGCCAGCAGCGATGCGCCATTCGCGGTCGAAATCACCGGGCAGATCTACAACCATCACCTTGCCCGCAAGGTCCAGTGCTGCCGGAAGGCCGCGTTCCGGAAGTTGGCCGAAGAACGCCAAGCTACCGTGCGCCATGTCCGCACCCGGCCTCGGCGCGGCAGGTGCGGCGTAGAAATCCGCGCCGTACTTCAACTCCCGGTTTTGGCCGTTCACCACCGCCGCGAGGCGGACGCTGGCAGTATCCAGAACTCGCGTCGGCAGCGGGTAGCGCTGGATGTAGGTGCCGTCCTCTCCCGCGGGTTGCAGGCCGAGGCGCTGGTATTCTCGCGCCAGGTAAGCCGCGGCAGCGTCCAACCCGGGGCTCGGCGTGTCGCGGCCTCGCAGAGAATCGTGCGCGAGTACACCGATGCGCTGCCGCATATCGTCCGCTATGATCGTCGCGGCACCCGCATCGGGTGTTGCCGCCGCCTCTCCGGGAGCCGGGGGCTGCGAAGAAGGCGCCGCGCATCCTGCGGCGAGGAGCGCGGCGCCTACGATCCAACTCGATCTTTTACTTGAATTCAACGATTGCTCACAGGTAGCGAGTGGTTATTCTTGCTTCAGGCGGGCGGTCTGGACGCCGGCCTTCGGGGCGGGCTGCTGCGGCGCCCGCGGGGCTCCGGCTGCGAAGCCGGCTCGGCCCGCTGCGGTTCTGCCCGCGGCGGCTCGGCACGTTGCCTTTGCGGCGGCGGTTCCGAACGCTGCGGCGGTTCCGAACGCCGCGGCGGTTCCGGTCGGCGCGAAGGCTCGGGGCGGCGCGCGGGTTCGGCGCTCTGGCCGCCGCTGCGCCCGTCCGGCCGACGCCGCAGCGTGGGGCGGCGCGAGCTGGGCTGCACCGGCTGCTCTTCGCGCGGCGCCGCCCGGGGCGCGGCTCTTCCCGTGGCAGGAGCACCGGCGTTCTCGCGGCCTAGGCGCGTGCTGCCGATGGCGCGCGGGTCGCGGCTAGCGGGCAGCGGAAGATCCGCCCGCTCCTTGTAGCCATGCGTGACGGTGCCGCCGCGGAGACGGTCCTGATATACCCGCCTGTCTCCGCGGTAACGGCGCGTATCGTAGTACGAGGGATAGTAGCCGAGCAACGTCGTAACCCGGTCGCAACGAGGGTAATACGGAGAATCGAACCAGCCGCGCTCGGGAGTCCGGTCGTAGCAGGCGTAGCTTGGATAACGGTGGCGGTCGCCCAGATAATAGGTGAACACATCTTCCGCATATCCCGCGTAGCGCCAGCGAGGGAGCAGCAGGGGGAGCAGGTTATCCATCGCGTAGAACGGGTCTCCCCTCACCAGCCGGCGCCCCCCGAACGGATCGCCCGCATACCCGCGCCGTTGCCGGAAGAAGTCAAGGTCCAGCGGAACCGGCGAGCCCAACAGGTATATGTAGCCGATCCCGTCCCGCCCATTGGCCGACCAATGCAGCGACGCCGGGTTGGAAGCGACCGAATACACCCGCGGGCCGCGCACGAACCCGTCGTTCCATGCGTTGTATGGATACAAAAGCTCCATCTCCCCGCCGGTCCCGATGTGCACCACCGCCACGTATGCATCATCCGAAACCCGGAACCGCAGCCGGACGCGCTCGCCCCGGCGGAACAGGTCATCGCCGCCATCGCGCCAGATCGCCGCGGAGAGATGCGGCGATACCGAGCCATAGGAGAGGCCGCCGGAAGCATAACCATCCCGGTGCTCGGGATACGAACCTGGCGGAGCCCGGTGCTGCTGGGCCGCCAAGGCACCGGACAGCAGCAAGGCGAGCAGCGGCGCTGTCGACAAGGTACGGAACATCAAAAGCCTCCTGGAAACGCGTGGCCAGTCTTCAAGCGGTACGTAAAAGAGCAAGCCGTGTTCCCCTGGCTGTGCCTGCCTCACCGGTCACCAGATGCGGTCCCGGCGCGCCGCTTCGTCCGCT
>JBBSMO010000485.1:0-2871 GCA_038233155.1 Longimicrobiales bacterium | reverse complement strand
GCCGAGCGCCGTATCCGCCGCGAGGCGCCCGCCTCGTTCACCGCCCATGCCGTCCGCAACCGCGAGAATGCCAGCGCTTTCAAAGCCGTCGGTGGTGAATGCGTCCTGATTCTCGGGGCGCGGCCCCTGCTCGCTGATCGCCGCGATATCGAAGGCAAGGCCATGACTGCGGACAGGGGTGGCGGGCATGGCGCTCATCGGACTCGGACCCCTTCCAAACCGCCAGGCACAGCGGGCACTTCGCCAGCATTCTCGCGGCGTTGTTCCGCGCCGCGCCGATGGCTGATTCCCGCCACAATCCCGACCGCGATGGCGGAAGCCAGCAGCTTGGCGCCGCCGTGAGCGGCGAAGGCCGCGGCCACACCGGTAAGGGGGACGATACGCATTCCGCCGAGAGTCGCGAGCCAGAAGGGGATGCCGATGAGGAGCGCGAGGCCGGTAACCGCGGTGCGTTCAAACGCGCCGCGCTCTCCAATGGCGACCGTCATCATCTGTACCAGAAATACGGTGTATAGCAACACCAAGGAAAGGGTGCCGAGCCAGCCCCACTGCGCGGCGACTAGGGTGATGAAGCCGTCGTCCGCTGCGTTGGGGGCGGTCTCCGCATGCCCCCGGCCCGGCCCGGCGCCAAGCAGGCCGCCTTCCAAGATGTTGGCATCGAACAGCTTGATCTGGTGGAGCTTCGCCGCCCAGCGCTCCGTTTCCCCTGCGGTCATCCCGGCGGTGTCCCGATACGGGTGATAGGCGAGGGAGAGGCGGGTGGCCGAGCGTTCATCCAGGTTGAAGGCGGCGAGCACCAGAACCGCCCACACCCCCAGCATCAACCCGGCCCACCACCCGCGCCGCGTCCCCACCAGCAGCATGATCGCCAGGCTCCCGGCCAGCACGATTGAAAGGCCAAGCTCGCGGATGATGAGAAAGGGCACTACCGGCAGTGCGCCGTAGACCAGCATCCCCAGAATTCGCCGGGGCGCAACCACCGCGCCGGGGATGGCGAGGTTGTAGGAATCGTCCGCGAGCGTTGCCGCCCAAGTCAGAATGAAAACCGGCAGAAAGAGCTCCCACGGTGTGGTTCCGCGCACCTTGCCCAGTTCGGTAAAGAACAAGGTAAGAATGAAGAACAAGCTGAGCGTGACAGCGAAGGGGAGGCGTTTCCGTTCCCGCAACAATCGCAATGCAGCGGGTTTGCGCGCCCACAGGAAGGCGAGCAGCAGCGCCGCCGGGGCGACCCAAACGCTGAACTGAGAGGCGGCGCGTACTAGGAGCCCCCGCGTCCCGCGCCGCCCGGCCGTGTCGCGGAAGGGGTCGGGCATCGCCGGGGCATCGCCGCCGAAGACGAGCTCCTGCCGCTCCGGGGTGTAAGCCCGCTCGATTGTCGAGATGCGTGATCGTTCAGCCTTGCTCGTATTGGCTTCTACGCGGGCACCCGCCCGCGCCTGATACGCGGGATCTGTGAAAACGCTGAACACGTCCGGCCGGGCGACGCTGAAGATGATGACCGGCAGGATGACCACTGCCCAGTTGCCCCGGAAGCCCAGCATTCGCAAGGCGAAGAGCATAGCCAGCCAGGCAGCCAAGGCTACCAGGTCCCGGACCATGAGTGCCCCCGCGCCCGGCGCCGCCCCGTGAATCGGCCAGACTCCTTGCATGATGGCGAGGTGCGCCAGCACGTACAGCGTGGCAGCGAGTGCCAGCCCGATCAACAGCGGGCGCGGCACTGGAGCCGCACCGGGGAGCACACCTCGCCGCCGGCCTGCTTGGGGTGCCTCTGCACGGTTGTGAGCACGCACGCGGATCTCGACACCGCCGCCCTTCTCAGGGGACTGCCGCGCCCGCAGTCGCTCGAGAAGCCGGTTCACGTCCCACCCCCCACGGAGTCGCGGGTAGCGAGATAGTGCGCCAACCCAGCCGCGATGGTCGCCGGCCCGGATCCCCCAGGACCGCCCCCGCGGAGATAGGCGGCGACCGTATATTCCGGCTCGCCCTGCTCGTTGAAGATCAGCCCGGCGAACCAGCCGTCATCGCGGGCGCCCCGCACCTGCGCCGTGCCGGTCTTGCCGCCCAGCTTCCACCCCGTGCCGCGAAGCCGGGGGCCGACGCGGCGCGCGGTACCGCGCTCGACCACTTCGAGCATCGCCGCCTGCAGCCGTTCGGCGGTTGGTTCGCTCATCACCCGCTCTCCGCGTGGCGGCTTATCGGCGAGTCGCTGCTCGAGCGTCGGCGGCAGCATCACCCCGTCGTTGCCGATGGCTTGCAGAAAGCGCGAAACGTGGATCGGCGTCACATCCACCGGGCCCTGCCCAATGGAAAGCTGCGCCCACTCGGCCTTGCCCGTCTCGCCCGAGATGCGGATGCGGGCGGGCGGGGGGCTCATCCGCTCGCGCCAGCGGTCCGAGCCGGTAGCCCAGAATTGCTGCTCGGTGCCACTGGGAGATTCGCTGGTATAGGGGGTGAAGCCGAAGCGCCGGTATGCATCTACAAAGGCCTCGCTGCCCAACTCGTCGCGCATCCGTTGCGCCATCTGCACCGCGGCGGTGTTGCAGGAAAAAACGAGCACCTCGCGCGGTGCGGCGAGCGTGCCGTAGGCGGCGTTGCCGGAGTTCGAGATCGTCGCGCGCGGCGTGACCTCGATGCTGGAAGGGCAGTCGAGCGGGATTTCATCTGGCATTCCGCTCTCCCACCAAAGCGCGGCGAGCGCAAGCTTGAACACGGACCCCGGGGGCGCGTACTGCTTGATGCCGAGTGGTGCGTCACTCGCCGTGCCGGTGGCCGCGTACGCAATGACCGCCCCAGTGCGAACATCCTGCGCGATCACCGCGCCGGGCCTGCCTGCGTCGCTCAGCAGCCGCCATGCGACACGCGTAGCGCCGG
>JBBSMO010000484.1:0-2882 GCA_038233155.1 Longimicrobiales bacterium | reverse complement strand
TTCTCGAAGGTGTTGCCGGTATCGAACAGCTCGTCCGAATGATCGTAGATGGGTGCACCTTGGATGCGCGCCCCCCAACTCCGTACTCCGCCCCGGCTGGTCGTCGTGGGGTCGGTATCGATGTTCGCCGTGCCGAGCTCGAAGCTGGTTTGCAGCGGCACCGTTTCCGTCACGTCGTCCCGGCTGTACTGAAAGCCGTAGGTCGCGCGGGTTTGCCCGGCGACCCCGCTCTTGGTGGTGATGAGCACCACGCCGTTCGCCGCCCGCGACCCGTAAATCGCTGCCGCGGCAGCGCCCTTCAGGATCTGGATATCGGCGATGTCCGAAGGGTTGATGTCTGCCGCGCGATTGTTCACCGCCGTTCCCGCGGTAGGATTCGAACCACCCGGCGAACCATCCCCGATGTCTTCGATGTTGGTCGACTTGTTGTCGATGGGAACGCCGTCTACGACGAACAGCGGTTGCCCGTCTCCTACTAGCGTTTTGCCGCCGCGGATGCGGATGTACGCGCCCGCGCCCGGGTCACCCGACGAACTCGTCACCTGCACGTTGGGCGCCTTGCCCGCTAATGCGGCGACGATGTTCGTCTCCTTGCTCTGCTGGATTTCGGTGCTTCCGACCGTATTGATGGTGGTCGCGAGAGCACGCCGCTCCTGGGATGTGCCCTGCCCGGTAGCGACGATCCCCTCGAGTTCGAGCACGTCCAGGCCGAGCCGGAAGTCCTGCGATGCGGTTTGGCCGGGCGAGAGCGTCACCGCCTGGGTGTCTGACGTATACCCGATGGATTGCGCGGTGAGCTGCAACTGCTGGCCGGCATTGAACCGCGCCGCCGGCACGATCAGCAGATACGACCCGTCGGTCCTGGTGAGAGTGCCTGCGTTGATGGATGGAATGAACACACTGGCGTTCGCGATTGGGGCGCCGGCCGCATCCGATACGCGGCCGGTGATGCGCGCTGGCTCCTGGGCGTCAGCCGTGCCGGGAGCCCCGGCGTAGATGAGCAGCAGCGCTGCGAGTCCGGATAAAGCTCGTTTCATGGTGGTTCCTCTCTTTGGTGCCTACCGGCGGGCGGGGGTCGCCTCCGGTTTCTTCCAGTGCGGCCCTGCGGCGCACTCGAACCCGAACAATTGTTGGTATTCTCCCTCCATATGGTTGGGGTGATTAGCTATGCCCCGGCTGAGCGGGGCCACGCGAAGGCTGGCAGCTTGTTGCCTGCGCAGCCATCCTGTTTTGTGGGTTTCTTCTCTCCTTCGGGTGTTTCGCGTGACCACCGCCCTCAGTTGTCCGCTGCGCGCGGGTCGTCGGGGTGCGGGTCGCTGGCCGGCAGCCCCGCCCTTTCACGCCATTCCAGCCAGAGGTCGGCTAGAAAGCGCTTTTCGATCTTTCGAAGTGCTGCCATGTGGCGCCGCGCGTCGTTCCACCCCGGGCGGACTTCGTCCAGGCGGGTGCGCTCCGCCCGGTACAGCTCGGCATAGGGCCCCCCTGATTTGAGGAAACTGGTCGCAATCAGGTAGCAGGTCTTCTTCGCGGCGCGGTCATAGCTTGCCTTCTCGCCGCGCGCCGGCTTCGGCTGTGCCACCCGGACGCCCTGCCCGGGGCCGCGCGCCCGCTCGAGAGAGCCGCTGCACTCGCCGCCACGGCCGCGCGCCGCCAGGTGCACTCCTGAAACGCGGTAACGCGCGGGAAACGAGGAGACCAGCCCGCAGATCGCGCAGCGATACTCGACCCCTGGCACCGTCGCCAAGCCGCAATAGGCCCAGAACGCCGAAGGGCTGCCCGCGCGGTGGATATCGAGGCGGGCGAGGAGCTTGCCTGCCAGGCGGGGTCCCACCCCTTTGACGCCCTTCATCCAGGGCCAAACGGGGTGCCCCGCAAGCGCCTCTTCGAGCGCACCCGCCAGCTCCTTCTCCTCCGTCCAGGCGCGGCGGTAGCGGGTGCCGAGCAGCGGCACGGGTCCGGGCGTCTCGCCGCGGCGCACGCCTTTCAGAACGATGTTCGCGTCTGCCTGGTCATCCAGGTCATGCGGGAGGGCGTTCCAGGTGTCGTCGCGCCCCTGCACCACGGCGCGGATCCGCTCGCCCGACTGGACTCTCAGGCGCTGCGCCTGGTCGAGAGCATCCGCGATCCAGCGCAGCTCTCCACCAGAAAACTCCTGCCCGGTAGCCGTAGTTTCCACTGCCGCACATCTCCCTTTTCGCTGCCCCGCCCGATCCGTACGCACCATCAACGGTATGTCTCATCTCGCAACATGGATACGCAGCAGGGACAGGACGTTCTTTGGTGTACGTGAGTTGCATCTCGGGGGGATCAACGGGAGCGGCGCGCACGCGGAGAGGGCCGGCGTCTGGCGCAATCCGCTAGGGGCCGGCTATGGTGGAGACCTGTTCGCACCATTTCCCGTACCCTGCTGTTCCATGCTCCTGGTTACGCTCGCCGTTTGCCTGCTCGCCGCCTGCTCGGATGCGGCGGCCCCGGAACCCGGTCCCCCGCCCGCCCCTGGCGAGGGGGCGCGGCTGGAACGGGTCGCCGGCGGTCTGAGTTCGCCGGTTCACCTGACTGCGCCAGAGGGTGACGACCGGCTGTTCATCGCCGAGCAGCCGGGACGCATCCGCATCGTGCGCGACGGCGCACTGCTCGATGCGCCCTTTCTCGACATCACCGGCAAGGTAGGCAGCGGGGGCGAGCGGGGGCTGCTCAGCCTTGCGTTTCACCCCCGTTACGCTGAGAACGGCCTGTTCTTCGTCAACTTCACAGAGACGGGTGGGGCAACGCGCATCGAGCGGTACCGCGCGACCCCCGGCACCGGCGTTGCCGACGCCGCCAGCGCCAAGCTGATCCTGCGCGTCGAACAGCCCTTCGGGACCCACAACGGCGGCCACATC
>JBBSMO010000483.1:0-2886 GCA_038233155.1 Longimicrobiales bacterium | reverse complement strand
GATCATCGCCAGCCAGCCCGACGGCGAGGCGTTGATCCCCACCTCCCGGCTGCGCACCTGACGCCTGGCCCCCCCCCCCCGGTCCCCTCGCCCCGCGTGGGAGAGGGGACCGGGGGGTGAGGGGGGAGCGGCCGATCCCCCACACAGTTGCACTCCCGGAGTCGGGAGAGGGCGAGGCGAAAAGCGGGGATGCGGCCTTCACACCGATCGGTTCGCCTCCCCGAGTGCCGTGTTCCGCCGCGACCGGCGGCGGATTCAATCAGTGCAGACTTTGTCAACCCATTGCTAGAGCGATGTTGCTTGGAGCTCATGTTTCGACGGCTGGCGGCCTGCGCAACGCGCCGGTGCGCGCCAGCGCGATTGAAGCGACCGCCGTTCAGATCTTCACCAAACAGCCGAACCGCTGGGCAGACCCCGAGCTGAAGCCGGAGGAGGGCGATGCGTTCCGGAGCGGCATTGCGGACGGTGCTGTGGGCTTCACCTGCGCGCACGATTCGTATCTGATCAACCTCGCCACGCCAGACGCGCAACTCCGCGACCGGTCCTATGCCTCCTTCTGTGCCGAACTGCGCCGTGCTGCCGAACTGGGGCTCAACGCCGTGGTCACTCACCCCGGCAACGCCACCGACGGGGACCGGGCGCGGGGCCTGGCGCAGAACGCCGCGCTCATCGAGCAGGCGCTCGAAGAGGTGCCTGGCCCCACGCGGGTGCTGGTCGAGATCACCGCCGGCGCCGGGAATGCACTCGGTTGCACCTTCGCGGAACTCGGAGAGATCATCGGCCGGATCGCCGCCCCGGAACGCGAACGCGTCGGAATCTGCTTCGACACGTGCCACGCCTTCGCCGCAGGGTACGACATCACCGGCGACTATCACGGCGTCATCGCCCGGCTACTGGCCGCCATGGACATCGGGCGGCTTCAGCTCTTTCACCTGAACGATTCGCTGCACCCGCTGGGCAGCCGCAAGGACCGGCACGCGGAAATCGGCGAGGGGCTGCTGGGCGACGAACCGTTCCGCAGCATCATGACCGACCCGCGCTTCGCGGCGGTCCCGAAGGTCATCGAAACCCCCAAGGGCGACGATCATGAAACCGCGGACCGGCGCAATCTCGGCCGGCTGCGCGCGCTCTGCGCCTGAACGAACCGCTGGGGGAGGGCGGCGACTTGACTGCCAGGGTGCGGAGCGCTATCTTGTACGGGTCAATCGGACGCGCGGAAAGCCAATTTTTGAGCCAACAATTTTGAAGCCGGGGCTCGCTTTTGCGGCCGACGTCAAGCCCCTTTGCGGGAAGGCGGAAAGCCGCGGGGAAGCCACCACACTGTTACAACCAGGCTTCAAAGATCCTTTCCGTCGCGTCCTCAGCGGGTCGGCCTCACTTGTGGAGCCGACCCGTTTCTGTATTCCACGCCAAGCACGCGGGTAGATGCCTAGGGTTCGGGTAACCCGGCGGGTGCACTTTTCCGCCGCCCATCGCCTTCATTCGCCGCAACTGTCGGACGAAGAGAACCGGCGTGTGTTCGGGCTTTGCAACAATCCGAACTGGTACGGACATAACTACGACTTGGATGTGACCGTCGAGGGAGAGGTAAACCCGGTCACCGGGTACGTAGTGGACCTGGCGGTGCTGCGCGATGTTGCGGGCGAGGTGATTCGCGACGCGGACCACCGCAACCTGAATGTCGAGGTGCCGTGGCTCGACGGGGTGATCCCTTCCACGGAAAACCTGGTGGTCGCACTTTGGGGGCAGATAGCACCCAAGATCCCCATCGGCAAGTTGGTGCGGCTGGTTCTGTGGGAAACACCGCGCAATTACGTCGAATATACGGGAGAGTAGGGAATGACAGCTACGGCAGGATTTGCGCTCGAATTTGGCGAGGTGCAGCCGCACCCCGGGGGAACGCGGCCGTATGCGGACACCGTCCGCGACCAGCTCGCGCTGCTGGGTGAAGACCCGGCCCGGCAGGGCTTGGCCCGCACTCCGGAGCGTGTCGCCGCGAGCATGGCGTGGCTCACGCGCGGTTACGGCTTGACCGTCGAAGATGCCATTGGAGATGCCATCTTCGATGAAGGACATCACAACATGGTGGTGGTAAAAGACATCGAGATGTACTCGCTTTGCGAGCACCACATGCTGCCGTTTTTCGGCAAGGTGCACATCGCCTACATTCCGAATGGCAGAATTCTCGGGCTCTCGAAGCTGCCGCGTATCGTCGAAGTTTTCGCCCGCCGGCTGCAGGTACAGGAGCGGCTCACGGAGCAGATCGCCTCTGCCATCGCGACGGTGCTCGCACCCGCCGGCGTTGGCGTGATCGTAGAGGCGGCTCACCTGTGCATGATGATGCGGGGTGTCGAGAAGCAAAACTCGAAGACGCTCACCAGCGCCATGAAGGGAGTGTTTCTGGAAGACCTGCGAACGCGAGACGAGTTCCTCCGCTTGTGCCCCGTCGGCGGCATTCTCGGTTGAACGGGTGCGAATGATGGCTACGGCAGACAGACAGCCACAGAGTACGGGCTCTGCCAGGGAAGGTTCGAAGAGCCTTGCGGGGCAGACGGCGCTGGTCACGGGCGCATCCAAGGGGATCGGGCGGGCGGTCGCGGCGGCGCTGAGCGCCCGGGGCTGCTGGGTTGGCATGGTCGCGCGCTCGGAGGGCGCACTGCGCGCGGCGGCGGCGGAGACCGGGGGCCACGCCATTCCGGGAGATGTTACCTCCGCGGCGATGGCCAACAACCTGGTCGCGTACCTGGCCGACGTGTTGGGCGGGGCTCCGGACCTGGTGGTTAACGCCGCGGGTGCTTTTGCACTGGCGCCGGTGGCCGAAACCGATCCGGTCGTTTTCGACCGGCTGATCGCCGCCAACCTCTGCGCGCCTTTCCTGGTGATGCG
>JBBSMO010000482.1:0-2894 GCA_038233155.1 Longimicrobiales bacterium | reverse complement strand
CGGATCTACGCGATGAAGAATCGTGTGCAGGGTTTCGAGCCGCACCCGTCGAAGACAAATCAGTGGTGGAATACCGTCTGGCTGGCGCGGTAAGCGGATGGCTACCGGCGTTCCCGCGTACGTAGCACGCCGCCTGCTTTTCCTCGCCCCCGCTCTGCTGGGGATCTCCCTGCTCGCGTTCGGTCTCGCCAACCTGGCGCCCGGCGACCCCGCGCAGATGATCCTGCTGCGGCGCACCGGCGAGCTGCCGGCAGAAGCGGCCGTCGAGCGGCTGCGGCGGCAGCTCGGTCTCGACGATCCCTATCCGGTCCGATACGCGCACTGGCTCGCCGACGCTGCTCGCGGCGATCTCGGCACCTCGTACCGGACCGGCCAGCCGGTGCTTCAGGATCTGCTCGAAAACTTTCCCGCCACGCTCGAGCTCGCGGTCGCGGCGCTCGGGATTTCGCTCCTGATCGCGCTTCCCGTCGGCATCCTTTCGGCGGTGCGGCGCAACTCGGCGATCGATCACACCTCGCGGTTGGCGGCGCTGATCGGCGCGTCGCTGCCGAGCTTCTGGCTAGGTTACCTGCTGATCCTGCTCTTTTCCGTGCGCTTCCCCCTCCTGCCCGTAGCGGGGCGCGGGGGGTGGGAGCACCTCGTCCTTCCGGCGCTGACGCTCGGAATCGGGGGTGCGGCCGGTCTGACGCGGCTCACCCGATCGAGCCTGCTTGAGGAGCTGCAGAACGACTACGTCCGCACCGCGCGAGCGAAGGGATTGCCGGAACGACGGGTGATCGGGCGCCACGCGCTGCGTAACGCCCTGAACCCCATCGTTACCCTGACGGGAATCCGTTTCGGCGCACTGCTCGGGGGTGCGGTGGTGGTCGAGACCGTGTTTGCCTGGCCGGGGATCGGGAAGTACGTGGTGGACTCGATCTACGACCGTGACTACCCGGCGATCCAGGGCTTCGTTCTCGGGATGGGCGTCGTCTTCGTGCTGCTGAACCTGCTGGTGGACCTTGCCTACGTCTGGCTGGATCCGCGCATCCGCCTGAACGGCGCGCGCGGCGCACGCTGACGGATGCGCTTTCTCCAGTCTGCCCCGCGCCGCCCACGCCTCGATCCCCTTACACTGGCGGGGGCCGCACTGGTAGGAATGTTTCTGTTGGCCGCGGTCTTCGCCCCGCTGCTCGCTCCACACGACCCTACCACAATCGATGCAGCTCAGCGCCTGGCAGGACCCAGCCTCCGTCACCCCCTCGGCACCGATTACCTGGGGCGGGATCTGCTGAGCCGTCTGCTGTACGGTTCCCGCTGGTCGCTCGGCACGGTGGTGCTCGCGGCGACGCTGATCCTCGGGATTGGCGTCACCGTCGGCTCCGTCGCCGGCTATTACGGCGGACGTCTCGATGATGTGCTCATGCGGATCGTCGATGTGCTCCTCGCCTTTCCCGGACTGATCCTGGCACTCGCCGTGGCGGGCACACTGGGACCGGGGATCGGCAGCGTGATGATCGGCCTGGTCAGCATCTGGTGGGTCAGCTACGCGCGGATCGTCCGCGGACTCGTGCTCGGCCTGCGCGAGCGCCCGTTCATTGAGGCTGCACGCGCACTCGGCTTTTCCGACCGTCGCATCGTCTTTCGCCACGTGCTGCCGAATATCCTTCCGCCGGTGCTGGTGCTCGCCACTCTCGAAATGGGAGAATTGATTCTCGCGTTGACCGCTCTCAACTTCTTGGGTCTTGGTGCGCAGCCGCCCACGCCGGAGTGGGGCGCGATGATCAACGACGCACGCCCATTTCTCTTCACTGCTCCGCGGCTCATGATCTACCCCGGCCTCGCGATCAGCCTGTTAGTGGTCGGCTTCAATCTCCTGGGAGACGGTCTGCGCGACATCCTGGACCCGCGAACGCGGTCATCATGATTCCAGTACCTTGCGGTTCCACTCCGAACCGGCAAGATTGAGAGACGATAATGGTGCGATTCACCCTCCTCACCAGACCACCCATGTCCGCTGCTCTGACTCCCCCCCGCGCCGCGCTCGGCGGCAGCGCCGTCCTGATGGCATGCGCCTGCGGCACCGCGACCAACGCTGCCGCCCTGGTCGCCACCGCCGGAATGGGCGCGACGACGACCATGCTCCATCCGGTATTCATCGGGTTTGGCGCAGCGCTGGTTACCTATGGGCTTTGGCGCACGCGACAGGCCTCCGGTTACCTCGCCGCCGCGGCTTTTGGCGTTCTGATAATCGCCGCCGCGCTCGCCCCGCCCCGCATCATGAGCAGCAAAGCAGTGCCGTGGACCGAGCTGCAGATGTTCGGCGGCGGGTTGTACCTCGTTGCCGCGGCGCTGCTCGGCTACGCCTTCTGGCGCGCTTTCCCGTCCCGCAAACCGGCTGCGTCGGGTACGGCGATCGGCGGCGCGGTGATCGCCACCGGGTGTAGCTGCTGCATGTTCACCGGAGCGCTGGCAGGCTTGGCGGCGACTGGCGGCGCGACTGTCGTGCAGTCCACGCCGCTACTCTTCTGGACGGGTTTGGCGATAGTCGCGCTCGGTCTCTTCCGCCTCGGCGGCTGGCGCGCCGCGGTGTGGGCACCCGTCGGCGGCGTTGTGATCGAGTACGGACCCGAGCTGCTGAAGCTGACTGGCGACTGGATGTGGGGCGAGGTCAACTTCCGTTCGTTCGGCCAGTATGCGCTCACTATCGCCGGTGCCGCCCTGATCCTGTACGGCTTCGTCGTCGCCTATCGCACCGCCCGACCGGCAGAAGTGGCACCGCCAACATCCACACCTCGCCCGGAGCGCGAGCCCGTGCTGGTCGGCGTATAGCGCGCAGCGCGTGAGTGATTCGACGACCGAGCGCCGGACGCCCACGGACGATAATGCTGTCGAAGCGCCCGCCGATCTCATCG
>JBBSMO010000481.1:0-2899 GCA_038233155.1 Longimicrobiales bacterium | reverse complement strand
TGGCAGGTCTTCCGCTTCGCGGCGCCCGCGCTGATGGCGGGCAACGTCGGGCTGCTCAAGCACGCCTCGAACGTGCCCCAGTGCGCGCTCGCGATCGAGGATATCTTTCTGCGTGCAGGCTTTCCTGAGGGCGCGTTCCAGACGCTGCTGATTGGGGCGGACCGCGTGCAACGCGTGCTCGACGACCCGCGCGTGCGCGCCGCGACGCTGACCGGCAGCACCCCCGCCGGCAGCAGCGTCGCGAGCGAGGCGGGCAAGCAGCTCAAGAAAACGGTGCTCGAGCTGGGTGGCAGCGATCCGTTCGTCGTGATGCCGAGCGCGGATCTGGACTCGGCGGTTCAAACCGCGGTCAAGGCGCGCACGATCAACAACGGCCAATCGTGCATCGCGGCTAAGCGCTTCATCGTTCACGAGCGGATCGCGGACGAGTTCGAGCGCCGCTTCGTCGAGGGGATGCGGGCACTCCGCATCGGCGACCCGATGGACGAATCGACTGACATCGGGCCGCTCGCGACCGCAAGTATCCGCGCCGAAATCCACGAGCAGGTGCGGCAGTCTGTGCAGGCCGGTGCGCGCCTGCTCACCGGCGGCGAGATGCTGGAAGGGGACGGATTCTTTTATCCCCCGACCGTTCTGACCGACATCCCGGAAGATTCGCCCGCGTACCGAGAAGAGGTGTTTGGCCCCGTCGCGATGCTGTTCCGCGTGCCGGACCTCGACGCCGCGATCCGGCTGGCCAACGACACGCAGTTCGGTCTCGGCAGCAGCGCGTGGACCCGGGACGAGGCGGAGCGCCGCCGCTTTGTCGACGAGCTCGAGGCCGGCATGGTCTTCATCAACGCGATGGTCGCCTCGGACCCGCGCCTCCCGTTTGGCGGCATCAAAGATTCCGGCTACGGCCGGGAGCTGGGCGTGCTCGGCATCCGCGAGTTCGTGAACATCAAGACGGTGTATGTGCAGGACGATGCCGGCGGCGGCGGGGCGGAGACGGAGTAGGAGGGAGGGGGTGGGGAGAGTGGGTCCGGGCGGACGGCCCCATTCTCTACATCATCTCCGAGAAAATTTCCATTGATCCTCATCTCCGTGAAGGTTCGCTATGTAGCCGCCCTCCTCACCACCGTTCTCGCGATCAATGCATGTGCCGCGGCGGGATCGAGCTTCATCGCGAATCTCCGATCCGTCCCCACCTCCACCTCCACCCGATTGGTGCACGCCAGAACCACCGGCGATTGCTTGCTAAATCGAACGATCCAGGCTCCGACCGTTGCTCAGGGAAAAGGCTCTGGGCAACGGCAGATTGGAGCCTGCAGTGATCCTGCTCCTGTGAAAGAACCATGCATAGAATTCTATTATTCTCCTTGCTCCTGACGGTGGCTTGTTCACCTTCCACTGAGCCGCCTTCCACCAGCGCGGGTCCGATCCTTTGGTCGTACCAGGGCGCCGGTGTCGCGGGCGTTCCCTACGCGGATGAGGAAATTGCAGTATTCACGACTGCTTTTGACAACCAGGTCATCGCAGTGGATGCGGTGAACGGGAAGTTGCTCTGGAAGAAGAGGGTGCCAATCCCCCCCCAGTTTCGCGATCGGGGGATGCCACGACGCGGAAGCGTCATCGCCTTCAACGATCTTCTCATCGTGCCCGCGTGGGATGTATTCGCACTGGACCGAAGCACCGGCGACATCCGCTGGAGATACAGTCCTCCCGATGATTTCCCGGGCGCGGGAACCGCAGTTCCGGCAGAAGGGAACAGGGTCATCTTGACCGGGCGGAACTTGCACCTTATCGACGCATCCACCGGTGCGGCTGTGTGGGAGCAGAATTTGGGGGAGCAGCCGTTCGACCCGATCTATGAGAATGGGGTTGTATATTTGGGGACGCGAGGATACATCAACAACACCGATGTGCTGGGTGCGGGTCATGCCATGGCGATCGATGTCACCTCCGGGCGGATCCTCTGGAAGCATCCGATTCCCGACGCACCTGACACCACCTGGCTCGGCGGCGCCGTGGGCCGCGGCGCCCTTACCGAGGACCTGTTTATTGTTGCGGGTAGAAACGGGCGCATCTACGCTCTGGAGAGAGCGACGGGACGCTTACGCTGGGAAACTCGGGGAAGCGGTCCTTATGATGCGGCGATCACCATCGTCGGCAACGTCGCCGTCACGGGGGGAGACGCGCGGTTTCTGGAAGCGTTCGACGTGAGGGACGGGCATCGCGTCTGGACCAAGAACATGGGAGGGTCCACCAGCTACATCACGCAGGGACCGGGCTTCGCGCTGATCCCCAACGGCCGTGTCTACATCCTCGGTGAGAATGGGGAAACCCGCTGGGAGTTCGGCGGTCAGGACCGAGGGTTGCCCGGCTTCGACAGCCCGGCCACCTACTACGGGGGGCGGGTTTACGTGGGTGCCGGTCCATCCGACAGGTACCCGGCCGCGTTTTACGCGCTGCAGCCGAAGCTGGAACACGGGTCGTAACGAGTCGCCGTGTGAATGCAGCTCCATCATACCCGTCGGAACCATGCGAATCTCCGTACCCATCCTCTCCGTGCTGCTCCTGCTGGGCGGTGCTTCCTCGTTGTCCGCCCAGCAACCCCCGGATTCGTCTGTGGTTCCGCGGGTGGAAGCAGGTTCGGCCGCAGTGGAAGCTCCCGTGTTTCTTCCCGGTCTGAGCTGGGCCTCACCCGCGGCTGCGATCCCCCGAGTTGCCTCGCCGAAGCGGAAGAAACCCCACAGTGGAGCGATGCATGACCGGCGATGAAAATCAAGCAGCCGCTCACGATCTCACCCCCACCGCCTACGCCGTCGTCGCGCCGATCCCGGAGATCGGCGCATGGCCCGGCGACCTGCTGATGCGGCAGGGAAACGAGTACGTGCTGCTGCGCCAGGTCAGCGAGCCC
>JBBSMO010000480.1:0-2903 GCA_038233155.1 Longimicrobiales bacterium | reverse complement strand
TCGACTATCTGCGCTCGCGCGGCGCGGCGAAAGCCGCGAAACGCGCTACCAAAGAAGCGAGCGAAGGCACCGTCACCAGCTATGTGCACATGGGCGGAAAAATCGGTGTGCTGCTCGAGCTGCACTGCGAAACAGACTTTGTCGCGAAGAACGACCAGTTCCTCCAGCTCGCGCGCGACCTGGCGATGCATGTGGCGGCCGCGGCCCCGACGGCGGTCTCGCGTGATCAGATCAGCGGGGAAACTCTCGAGAGAGAACGCGGCGTGTACCGGGAACAGGTGCGCGAGTCCGGCAAGCCTGAGCACATCTGGGACAAGATCATCGACGGCAAGATCGACAAGTTCTACCAGGAGGCCGCGCTGCTCGAGCAGCCCTATATCCGGGAGCCCGCCAAGTCGGTGGGCGACCTGATAACGGAAGTCTCAGCGCGCACCGGAGAAAAGATCGAAGTCGGCCGCTTCGCGCGCTACGCCATTGGTGAATGATGGAAAGCGCCCCGAGGCATGATAAGGGCGCCGGACTGAAGTACCAGCGGGTACTCCTGAAACTCTCCGGCGAGGCACTCGCCGGGGAGCAGGGCTTCGGCATCGCCCCGCCGGTGATCGACACCCTCACCGAGGAGATCAAGCGGGTGCACGCCCTGGGCGTGGCGCTCGGTGTGGTGATCGGCGGCGGCAACATCGTGCGGGGCACCATCGCCAGCCAGCAGGGGATGGACCGCGTCTCGGCCGACTACATGGGGATGTTGGCGACCGTGATCAACGCGCTCGCCATTCAAGACATGCTCGAGCGCAAACAGGTGGACACGCGGGTGCTCACTGCCATCCGCATGGAGCAGCTTGCGGAGCCCTACATCCGCCGCCGGGCGCTGCGGCACCTCGAGAAGGGGCGGGTCGTGATCTTCGCAGGGGGTACGGGCAACCCGTATTTTTCTACGGACAGCGCGGCCGTCCTGCGCGGCATCGAAATGGGCGCCGATGTGATCATCAAAGCGACCAAGGTGGAAGGGATCTATACCGCCGACCCGGTCACCGACTCGTCGGCGGAGTTCATCCCCGAGATCTCCCTGGTCGAGGTGATCACCCGCCAGCTTGCGGTGATGGACGCCGCGGCAATCTCGCTCTGCAACGACAACGAACTGCCGATCATCGTTCTGAACCTGTCGACCCCGAACGCGGTGGTCCGGGCGGTGCAGGGGGAGCGGATCGGCTCTTTGATTTCCCCCTGATGCGCATCAACCAAAACCCCGATCTGTCATGCCCAGCCTGAAAACTGCCCGGCAGCGTATGGACAAGGCGCTCGAATCCGTACGGCGCGATTTTTCGACCGTGCGGACCGGCAAGGCCTCGCCGGCCATACTGGACACTGTGCGGGTAGAGGCCTACGGCTCGCAGATGCCGCTGAACCAATTAGCGACCGTGAGCGTGCCGGAGGCGCGGATGCTCATTATTCAGCCATTCGACCAGAGCATGATGGGCGCGATTGAAAAGGCGATCCAAACTGCGGACCTCGGCTTGAACCCCGCGAACGACGGCCGCGTAATCCGAGTGCCGGTCCCCGCTCTGACGGAAGAGCGGCGCAAAGAGTTTGTGCGCGTACTGCACAAGATGGGCGAAGACGGCCGGGTTTCGGTCCGGCAGGCCCGCAAGGACGCGAACGACGAGATCAAACAGCGGCAGAAGGATGGAGAGCTCTCCGATGACGAGGTGCGCCGCGAGCAGGACCAGGTGCAGAAGCTGACGAACGACTACGTGTCGAAAATCGATGAACTGCTTCAGCACAAGGAAGTGGAGGTGATGGAGGTTTGATCACCACCCACGCCCCCTCCCCGCGCGCGCGGGAGCGGCCTGGCGCCGCACCGCGGGAAGTCGCGGGCGAGGGCAAGATGCCGCGCCATGTGGCGATCATCATGGACGGCAACGGGCGCTGGGCGCGGGCACACGGCAGGCCCCGCGAGCTGGGGCACCGCGCGGGGATGAAGGCGGTGCGCGAAGCGGTGGAAGGATCGGTGGAAGCCGGCATCGAAGTTCTGACCCTGTTCGCCTTCTCGCAAGAGAACTGGAACCGGCCAGCCGCCGAGGTGCTCGCCCTGATGGGCTTGCTCGAACTTTACGTGCGGCGTGAGCGCGCCGAGCTGCGCCGGAAAGGCGTCGAGGTGCGGGTGCTGGGCGATGTAGAAAAGCTGCACGGCCGTACCCGTTCCGCGGTAGAAGACGCCGTCGAGTACACCCGGGGCGGTACCAAGCTGCGGCTCAACCTCGCGATCAGCTACGGCTCCCGCGCGGAAATCGCGAGTGCCGCAAGACGCCTCGCCGAGCGGGTGCAGGCCGGCACCTTGCTTCCAGAGGAGATCGACGAAGCCGCGCTCGCCGCGGAGTTGTACACGGCTGGGGACCCCGACCCCGACCTCCTGATCCGCACCTCGGGCGAATTCCGGATCTCGAACTTCTTACTCTGGCAGCTCGCCTACACCGAGCTGCACATCTCACCGGTGCTCTGGCCCGACTTCACCCGCGAGCACCTGTTCGACGCCATCCGCGACTTTCAATGCCGCGAGCGCCGGTTCGGCCGCCTGCCCGGCAGCTGACCTCCGCCCATGGCACAATCCGAAACGGCCCAGCGGGTACTGGTGGCGGCCATCGGCATCCCGCTGGTGGTGCTCGCGGTGTGGGCAGGCGGCTGGGTTCTGGCTGCCGCTCTTGCCGTAGTGGCTGCATTGGCCGCCGCGGAGTTCTGCCGCCTCGCCACTGAAAAGGGCAGCCGTCCCCTCCTGCTCGTGGCGGCCGGCGGCGCGGCGGTCTTTCCGCTCCTAGCAGCGCTATCTCCTGGCGAGGTGCCGGGCGCCGCCGGGTTCTGGACATTCTTGGTGTTGTTGGCGCTCGGCACCTTGGCCGCCTCTATCT
>JBBSMO010000479.1:0-2916 GCA_038233155.1 Longimicrobiales bacterium | reverse complement strand
GCCGTTCATCGGACACGTCGCGAACCTCGACCACCGGTCCCACCGGTACCCCGTTCTCGAAGATGGGACTGGCCGCGCAGGTCACGGGAAAGAAGCTGCCATCCTTGCGAATGAAGACGTCCTCGTGGGCGCGGACATCGAAGTTTTCCGGCAGCGCCCGGTCGATGGGGCACTCCGCCATCGGGTAGGGAGTGCCATCGGGGCGATGGTGATGGATGGCGTAGTGCAGGGGCATGTCCCGGATTTCGCCGAAGCGGAATCCGGTCATGGTTTCGGCGGCGGGGTTCATGAAGGTACAGTGCCCGCGGGCATCCATCATGAACAGCGCGGCGGTGGCATTGTTCATCACCCTTTCGGTGAGTCGGCTCTGCCGGCGGAATGCCTCGGTGGCGACGACCAACTCCTGTTCCGCGTACTTGCGCTGCAGAAACTGGCCGATTGCCGTGCCTACCGAGTTCATCGATGCCAGCAGTGCGCGATCGGGCGCAAGCGTTTTGACGGTAAAGAACTCCAGCACTCCCCAAATCTCGCCTTCCACCCGAATGGGGAAGGCCAACGCCGTGCGCAGGCCGGCTTTCACCGCCGCCGCGGCACGGGGAAGCCCCGTTTCCTGACTGATGTCCGCAATCCAGCCTGCCTCGCCACTCGCCCACACCCGCCCGGGCAACCCCTCACCGGGAGTGAAAACGGTGGAGCGGCTCAACGCCTCGAATTCGGGATGTGGATTGGCCGGTGCATGCCAGGTAGCACGGCACCAGAGCTCTTCCTTGCCCGAGGTTCGCTCCCATAGGGCGCCGGTTTGCCAGGCCAGGTGCTCCGCAAGGGTACCCAACACCAGGGGGCCGGCTGCTTCCGGCGTAGGTGCCTCCGAAGCAAGGACCCGGAACACCGCGCTTTCGAGGGCCGCTCGCGCCGCCGCCCAGTTGCGCGCGCTGACATCGCGGACGATGCTGGTGAAAAAGTGCCGTCCCTCCCGCAGGTATTCCCCGAAGGAAATTTCCAGCGGGATCTCGGTGCCATTCTTGTGCAGGCCGGGGACCTCGATTCCGCTCCAGGGGATGTGCGGGCGCCCGGTGCGGATATAGCGAGCCACGCCATGGTGGTGGCCGGCACGCAGCCGCTGCGGAATGAGCATTTCGAGCGCGTGCCCGGCCAACTCGCTGGCGGAATAGCCAAAGATCCGCTCCACTGCCGGGTTCGCAAACAAAATGACGCTGTCTTCGTCCATGACGATGATCGCGTCGGAAGCGGTTTCCGCGAAAATCCGGAACCGTTCGTCGTTTTCGGCTGCGGGGCTGCGTTCCACATCAGATTCGGTTCGAGTAAATCCTACCGTCGGGTACATGGACCCGCAAGAAACAGGGCATTGTTGCGGAGCCAGGCGTACGATCTCCGCGCGCATGCGCAGCACGAGGAATGCCTCGCTGAACCGGGGCAGGGCGAGAACCGCGGCGATAGTCACCTTCGCCCAAAACGCCGGGCCAAGCCGCCGAATGCCGGCGATCGACCGTGCTCCATGGCGGTTCCGGTCATTTTGGAGAGGGTAAGGGGTTGTCGCGGGGCAGGTGCTGGGTCACGCTACCGGAGGCCGCTTGTGCTTGACCAGCAATTCGTTGACCGCTGCGGCCACGATCGCCGACACGCTCTCGCCCTCGGCGCGCAGAACTGCCTCTTTCGGCTGGTAGATCCCCTCGGGCCGCAGGTACACGAGCATCTGCTCGCGGCCGTCTTTGAGCGACCTAGTCCGAATGGTCGACGCCGAGGATAGCGACCTCTTTGACGTCCTCGCCTATGTTCGATTCGCCTCGCCGCCGATTAGTCGCCACGGACGTGTGGCCACGCATGAGCCGTTGATCTTCTCACGCTGCACGGGCAAGCAGCGGGAGTTTTTGGACTTCGTCCTCAGCCAATATATCTGGGTCGGCGTCGAAGAACTCGATAAGACGAAGTTCCCTCACCTTCCGGAGCTGAAGTACCACGGCGTTGATGACGCGGTTGCCGAACTGGGGAGCATCGGCTAGATCGCCGCCCTGCTTCATGGGATTCCAGAAGCACTTGTACGGATTGGACGGCGCGGCGCAAGAACAAATGTACGGATGTGCCTTCCTGCGATGCGGTAAATCGGTTTCGTGGTAGGTGTGAACACAATTATATATGCGCAAAGACACCTGTATAACCGTTCTTACTGGCGAGCGCGAGGATGGCCGGATCCTTGATGCGCCGCCCGGCCCGTGCGGCCGAGTGCGCGACGGTCCACCCCTCGTCGTCCGTGAAAATTCTGATTGAGGGGGCCTTTCTTCGCTTTTTCCTCCTCGGAAGAAATTTGACGCGTGCTGGGGATCCGAGAGCTTGGCGCAGATTTTTTCTAAACCGCCGAACACATGGTTGATTTCAGAAGAGCGGTCAGCCGTGGTCATCGAGCAGCCTCGTCTGTCTTGGCGGCGGTGCTCTGCGTTCCAGCAATGCGCGCCGCGACGCCGGCCGCTCTAGCTGCTCAGCCTTTTCCGGCGGCGGCGTTTCGCTTCCTGGGCGGATAGTTGCTCCAACTTGAGCGATAGGTAGCGCAGCTCGCCAGATTGCCGCACCAATTCCCTCGCCATCTTCCGCAGCGAGTCCGGAGACGGACGCCGCTTCCCGCCCCGCCACTGGGTGAGTGCAAGCGGCTGCATCCCGATCGCGCGGGCGAGTTGAGCCTGCGTAGGTGCGTAGACATCGCTCGCCCTGGTCACGAGATCCGTCACCGGCTCTTTGTCCTCCAGCGGGACCAGATCGCCCCGGTTGCCGGGGCGCATGGTGGCCGCTATGCGGAGGGTTTCGTATGCATAGCCGAAGCCATGCATGTGGCGCGGGTTTCGCAGGAGAAGAAAAACCGAACATCGACGCCACCCGCACTCTATACGGTCATGGAAACAGCCT
>JBBSMO010000478.1:0-2920 GCA_038233155.1 Longimicrobiales bacterium | reverse complement strand
CTGTCCTGCCTGTCCTGCCTGTGCCGCGAGCGGCGCCGCGAGGGCGGCCGCCGCGAGGCACAGCCCGAGCAGAGTCGTGACCCGTATGATGCTCGTGCGGCTCTTCACTGCGCACCTCCCGTGCTGCTGCTCGCGGAAACGATAAACTTGCCTTCCATGCCACGCCGGTAGTGATTGGCCACCGGGCACATGAACTCGTACTCGCCGGGCTTCTCGAACATCACCATCGTCGCCCAGGTCGAGCCCTGCGGCAGCGGGAAGAACACGTCGCGCGGCGCGGGCGGGTCCTCGCCCTTGTGCATGGGGCCCGCGTCTCCGGGCTTCCAGAGTGGCCCGGTACCGCCGCCGGCGGCGCCGTGGTCGTGCCGGATGTCCTGCGCGCCGCCGTGATGCTCACCGCTCTCGGGCGTGCTGTGCAGGCTGAACTGGTGGAATGAACTGGGGTCATTGTTGTGCACGATCAAACGGTACTTCTTGCCGGCCTGCACTGGGATCTCCGTTTTGTCCCACTTGAGGTACGGCACTGCGGACAGTTCGATCGTCGGGATCTCTTCGGCGAGCTCCGGCGCCATCGCCGCTATCTGTTGCGGCGTGCCGCGCTTCACCTCCGCGTTCTCCCACATGATGTGGAGATAGCCGCCCGGCGAGGGCAGGTACGCCGAGGGCGGCACCACCAGGTGCACCTCGCGCACAGGGCGGTCCGAGACGTCGTAGCCGTAGTACTTGAAACCGTTGCTGTTGTCGCGCGCGTCGCTGGTCACCATCACGTGCAGCAGCGCGCTGGACGCGACGCGCTTGTCGTTCTTGTAGATGTCCGCCCACCCCCACGAGCACATCGCGCAGTTCACCTTCGGCACCGCGGGCGTGCCGTTGCCGGTGTCGCCGTGGTACAGCGTGTCGATGGCCAGCCCGCCGAACCAGGGCTCGAGCACCGGGTTCGGCGAGATCGGCGCGAGCGTTACCTGCTCGATGCGCCACTCGGCGCCCTCGGCGTCGGTGAACGTGGCCTCGATCGCCATCGAGTCACGGGTGATCTTGGTATCGTTCAGCGTGCGGTCCACCGCGACCAGCCGAACCTCGCCGCGCGGCAGAGGCTTCACATTGTTCGAGAACGGGATCTTCTCGGGAAAGACGACCTTGAGCCGCTCCGGCATCTTGTCGGGAAACACCGGCGGCCCCGGTAATATCTGGATCACCGGCCCTTTCCCCTCGACGTAGATTGCCTTCGGGTTTGCAAGAGGGATCGGCTCGGGGCCCGTCGGCGACGGGCGCTGGTACCAGACGCGTAGCACTTCCTTGACCCACGGGTTCAGCGGCTTCTGCATCGCGGGCAGCGGCGCGTCGGGCGGGTTCGGAGGCCCGAATGCGCCCTCGTACGGGATCTGGCGCGTGACCGGTTCGGGAGCCACGGCCACCGGCGCTGCCGGGACAGGGTCTACCTCCACCAGCTCCGGCGCGGGTGCGCAGGCCGTCGCCGCGGCACAAAGAAACGCGCCCGCCCAGGCGCTCCGTCTGCCCGTTTCTCTCCTCCACTCGCTCGCCATGCCTTCCTTCTGCAGTGACGCGTTGAAAATGCCGCACCTGGGACGACGCGCCGCCGGGCCAGGGAATCCCCGCATGTTTGCGGGGGCGTGCGGAGGTGCAATCTTTATGCCCGGTAATATCGCGGCAGCCACGGGGCATGCGCGCTTCCGCCGGGCGATCGGGCGGGTTGTCCCATGACGCGACCGCCAGTATCTTTACCCATGCTAAAATCGGCCGTCGCTGCGAGACCTCCACGGCGCCCGGGGGAGCAGCCGGGCACATGCCCGCTTCCGCGGCCCGGCCACTGGTCATAGGAAGAAAAGAATGCGAAAGACAATGAACGAGTTTGCCAGAACGGATCGCCCCCCGATCCCCGAGAGGCCGCTGTCACGCCGCGGATTTGTGAGAACCGCAGGCGCATTCACTCTGCTCGCGGGCATGGAATCGCTCCTCCCCGCCTACGCCCGTGCGGCGGGCCGCGGCGTTGCAGCCGCGGCCGGCACCACCGGGCACGTTCTGGACGGGCGCAGCGCCCCGATCGATCTTCGCATCGGCAGGACGCCGGTCCGCGTCGGTGGCCGGCGTGCCAGCGCCGTCACCATCAACGGCACCGTGCCGGGCCCTCTGCTGCGCTTCCGCGAAGGCGGCGAAGCGGTGATTCGCGTCACCAACACGCTGGACGAAGACACCTCGATCCACTGGCACGGCCTGATCCTGCCGATGGAGATGGATGGCGTTCCGGGCGTCAGCTTCCCCGGCATCCGGCCGGGCGAGACCTTCGAGTACAGGTATCCGCTCGAGCAGTACGGCACCTACTGGTACCACAGCCATTCGGGGCTGCAGGAGCAGCTCGGCCACTACGGGCCGCTCATCATCGACCCGCTCGAGCCCGAGCCGTTCGAGTTCGATCGCGAGTACATCATCGTCCTTTCGGACTGGACGTTCGAGAACCCGTACAAGCTGCTCGCGAAGCTAAAGAAGCAGCCCGACTACTACAACTTCCAGAAGCGCACCGTCGGAGATTTCTTCGCAGACGTTTCGGAGGACGGGCTCGGCGAGACGCTCCGCAACCGCATGTCGTGGGGGCGGATGCGGATGAACCCGACCGACATCTCCGACATCACCGGCGCGACCTACACCTATCTGATGAACGGGCTGGCGCCGGACAGCAACTGGACCGGGCTCTTCCGCCCGGGCGAACGGGTGCGGCTGCGCTTCATCAACGCGGGCGCGGGCACCTTCTACGACGTTCGCATCCCCGGCCTGCCGATGACGGTGGTCGAGGTCAGCGGCCAGCACGTGCAGCCCGTGGAAACCGACGAGTTCCGCATGGGCCTCGCCGAAACGTACGACGTGATCGTCGAGCCGGCCGAGGACCGGGCGTACACGATCTTCG
>JBBSMO010000477.1:0-2923 GCA_038233155.1 Longimicrobiales bacterium | reverse complement strand
GTCTGGGCCTGGCTGGTGCACCGCGAGGTGCCCGGCAGCTGGGCGATTGCCGGCGGCGCGCTGATTCTGGGAGCGACCTTGATGAAGACGCTGGGGAAGAGACGGTAGGCGGCAGACGGTAGACGGCGGACGGGCGCGGAATGGTGGCGGGCGCACTCCGCTGTGACGACGCCCGGCGGGGCGTCTCTGCGTTCGCACTCGAGTTCGCCTTGTCGCGGTCCCCCTGCCGCCCTATCATGCGAGGCGTAGCGTTGCGGAGCCCGCTCCCGTTCGTTCTAGTGACCCCATGAACTGCTATTGAGAGATATCGCCCTCTACCACGGCGAAGAGCACGGCTGGATCGAAATGATCACCGGCGTGATGTTCAGCGGTAAATCGGAAGAGTTGATGCGCCGCGTGCGGCGTGCGCTGATCGCGCGCCGGCGGGTGCAGCTCTTCAAGTCGGCCCTAGATGACCGCTACGCTGGCTTAGGCCGCATCTCATCTCATGATGGCGCGGCCGTAGAGGCGGTGCCTGTCCGCTCTTCCCTCGAACTGGCCGAAAAGGCGCACCCGGAGACCCGGGTGTTCGCCATAGATGAGGTGCAGTTTTTGGATGATGGCGTAGTGGACGTCGTCTCGATGCTCGCAGACCGTGGCGGCCGTGTCATCATCGCCGGCACCGACATGAACTTCCGCGGCGAACCCTTCGGGGCCGTCGGGGCGCTGATGGCCATTGCCGAGACGGTGGACAAGTTCCACGCGATCTGCATGGTGTGCGGCAATCCCGCAACGCGTAACCAGCGGTTGGTAGATGGCCGGCCCGCGCCGGCGGAAGGCCCTACCATCCAGGTGGGCGGCCTGGAAAGCTACGAGGCGCGTTGCCGGCGCCATCACGATGTGCCGGCTACGCACCGCGACCAGACTACGCTGCTGGGTGCTCTGGAAGCGGAACCGGCCGCCGGAACGGGCGTGCTCAGCTACGAGACGCTCGTCAACCGCCAGCGGTGATCCACCGCCAGCGGTCATCGTTGCGGTGCGGCTTTATACATGATAGCGCCGCGCCCGCTCCGCCTGAACGAGGCTTGCTAGATGAATCACGATCTGCGGTACACACTGCGCTGGCTCCGGCGCTCGCCCGCGTTTGCTGCCGCGCTGCTCGGGGTGCTCGCGCTCGGCCTCGGTGCATCGGCTACCGGCTTTGCCCTGTCGGTGCGAGGAATCCGGCACGTGGAACGAGCAGCGGCGCTCGGAGAGCCGCTACGTGCAGAGTTGGGGCGCGGGGTGGACCTGGCAGAGGTGACCGGGCTGTCGCTCCAGCGGCAGGACCTGAGCAGCACGAACAGCGATCTCCGGTCGGTGCGCACAGTCGGTCTGCTCCAGGCGGCCGCGCTTCGCACTTTGCTTCGCATGGGTCATGCGATCTCCTGGCTGATCGTGGCTCTCTCCGCTGTCGGAGCGACAATCCTCCTGCTGGCGCGGGCGAATGCCCGGCGGGGCGAGATCGGCGTGCGCAGCGCCATAGGTGCCACAAACCCCCGCCTGCTCCGCCAGTTGGGCAGCGAGGGGGCGGCGGTCAACCTCGCGGGCGGCAGCGCGGGCCTGCTGCTGGCCCTCGCCCTGCTCCCGCTGCTGCGAACGACCTGGCCCGCCGCGCTGCCGCAATGGCTTGGCTGGTTTCCAACCGGAGCCGCTGCCGCCGGCGCCGCCGTGCTCTTCCTGTTCACCCTCGCCGCCGCACTTGCCCCGCTCGCCCTCGTGCTCCAAGCGGGGCTCCGCAGCGCTCTCGCCGGAGCGGGCCGCGTAACCTCCGGCCGCGCCGAAGGTGACATCCGCCGGCTCCTCGTAGTCATCTCGGTGGCTTGTTCGCTCGTGCTGATGACAGCGGCAGGACTGCTGGTGCGCGGGTTCTCCGGCGCACCGCCAGGAGATGCTCTCGGCTTCGATCCGCGCGATACGCTCACGCTGCGGCTAGCTCTGCCACCCGCCTACGATCAGGCTGAGCGCACGGCTCTGCTCGCCTCCCTGATCGAGAATGCACGCGCTGTACCGGGAGCAAGCTCCGCCAGCATCTCCAGCAACGGCGCGTGGGAAGGGCTCGGCACGGTCGGTACCGTGAATGTGATCGTCGGGGGCGTGACGCGGCCGCTCGGGCTGGTCCCGGTCTATGCGCTGGGAGCGGTACGCCATCACGCCGTTTCGCCCGGCTTCTTCCGCTCGATGGGTGGCACGGTCTCGCGCGGGCGCGAGTTCACCGCCGCGGACGGTCCGCATGGTCCCCCTACGGTGGTGATCAACCAGACCTTCGCCAACCGCTTCTTCTTTGGTCAGGACCCGCTCGGCAAGACGGTGCAGCTCGGTGGTGCGACGTTAGGGGAACGATCCTACGTAGTGGTAGGGCTAGTGGAAGATATACGCGCGCCGGGCCTCGGTACCGGCGGCGAGCCAGACGGCGCCCTGTACCTTTCCGCCCTCCGCCACCCGCCCGCCTCGGCTGCGCTAGCAGTCCGGACGAGCGGCGATCCCATGCAGCTCGCGCCCGCGATCGAAGCAGCCATTCAGAAAACGAGTTCCGCCTTGATTTCCGGCGAGATGATGCCGATGACGGAGCGGATCGCCCGTTTCGCGGCCCCGGTGCGTTGGTTCGCTGCGGTCTTCGCGGCGATGGCAGGAGCAGCGGTCCTGCTGGCGCTGATCGCCATCGCTGGCGTCGTCTCCTTCGATGTTGCCCGCCGCCAGCGGGAAATCGGCATCCGCATGGCGGTCGGAGCGGACGCGCGCCGCATCGTCCGCGAAGTGGTCGGCAGCACCCTGCGCACGGTAGGGGCGGGTGCCTTGCTCGGCCTCTTCGCCGCCTTGCCCGTCGCACGCCTGCTGCAGCGGTTGGTCTTGGGTGTCGACCCGCTGGACCCCCTGGTCTACTCGTGCATCGCCGCCCTGCTCG
>JBBSMO010000476.1:0-2927 GCA_038233155.1 Longimicrobiales bacterium | reverse complement strand
GGCTTTCATCAGGACCAGGTTGGGGAGGCGAAGTATTCATCTCATCTCTAAGGTAAAATGCGGGCTTGCTCGCGTCAAGGGCGCCCACGCAGATTCGGGTGCTGTCTGCCGCGGGGCCGAGATGCTATTATTTTGCAAGCAATCGATATGCTTCGCTCCGCCTCCTGCCGCTCGCATGGACGCCACCGTTCCGCCCGCGCTGCACAATTTCATTGAGCTGTTCAACGCCAGCGAGTTCTGGGAGAGCCACGAGGTCCTCGAAGTGCCGTGGCGGGAGAACCGGAGCAATTTCTACAAGGGGCTGATCTTGTATGCCAGCGCCTTCGTACACCTGCAGCGCGGCAACGCCAAGGGCGTCCGTGCCCAACTCCGGAAAACGCAGCGGCACCTCAAGCCGTATGCGCCGGGCTACCTGGGAATCGATGTAGCCGGGGTTCTCGCCACGGCGGCACGAATTCTGTCCGCGGCCGGAACCGACGGCGCCGATGGGCGGCTCGATTCTTTGCTCCCTCCACCGCCCCTCATGATCTACCCCGCGCTAATCCGGGGCGACGAGGGCGAGGGGAAGTGAACCGTGAGCAGTGACCAGTGACCAGTGAATTCGCGTACTCCGCGTACTGCGTATTTTATTTTTCTTCCGGTGTACTGGAACGCGCTCACAGATGATCACCAACCGACCCGCGGGAATGAACCGATTCGCCGTCTACGCCTGGGGAGTGCTCGGGTGGAACCTGCTGGTGGTACTCGGGGGGGCGTTCGTGCGCGCGAGCGGTTCCGGCGCCGGCTGCGGCAGCCACTGGCCGTTGTGCAATGGCGAGGTGGTACCACGCGCACCGCGGCTGGAAACAATGATCGAGCTGACGCATCGGCTCACCAGCGGGGTCGCGCTGCTGTTGGTCGTGGGGTTGCTGCTCTGGGCGTGGCGGGCGTTCCCGCGCGGGCACATCGTCCGGCGCGGCGCACTAGCGGCGATGGGCTTGATGCTGCTCGAGGCTCTGCTCGGTGCAGGCCTGGTCTTGTTCGAACTGGTCGCGGACAACGCTTCCGGCGCGCGGGCGCTCGCGATAGCGGCGCACTTGGTGAATACCTTTCTGCTGCTGGGCGCTATCGCCCTGACCGCGTGGTGGGGCTCCGGCGGTTCAGCGCCGCGCCTGAGGGGGCAGGGGAGGCGTCTCTGGATGCTCGGCGGCGCCATTGCCGGCCTGCTGCTGCTGGGTGCTAGCGGTGCGGTGACCGCTCTCGGTGATACGCTTTTCCCCGCGAGTTCGCTCGCCCAAGGGATGCGGCAGGACCTCTCGCCGACCGCGCATCTGCTCGTGCGCCTGCGGGTATTTCACCCGCTGCTGGCTATGGGCATAGGGCTTTACGTCGTATTGATTGCGGGTGCCATCGCGCGAGAGCGCTCTTCGCTCGCTACTCGCCGGCTCGCGCGGCTGCTGACAGGATTGTTCCTGATCCAGATTGCCGCCGGGTTCCTGAACCTTGCGTTGCTGGTTCCCGTCTGGATGCAGCTCGTCCACCTGCTGCTCGCCGATGCAGTTTGGCTGTCGCTGGTGCTATTCTCTGCCTCGGCCTTGGGCGCCGCGGCCCGGAAAAGTCACGATCTCTCCGGCCCTTCCGAAACTGTTCTCGAGGCACCTCTGCCAGCTACCGGCTGCTCGTGACCCGAGACTCGCGACCCGGGACTGTCTTCACCTCACTCGCACCACGTGCAGTCCGAGAGAAGGACTAACCGCCCCGCCCCCGCCGCCAACCAGCGCCAGTCGCTGCCCGGGTACTGGCGCTCCGCCCAATGCGACAATCGAGGCGGTGCCGCCGGGAATACCGGCCGAGGAAAGGGTAAAGTTGCCGAAAGCAGCGTTGCGGGGCACCAGCGGATACCCGGCCGGGAAGGCGCCCGGGTAGGTCTGCCGCAGCCCCGCGTATGCATCACGCAAGTTCCAGCTCCGGAACGAGAGCCAGGAGTCCTGCGGTGGCGTGAAACCGGCTCCGAGGTCGTCCACGGCCATGGCGAGGGTGAAATGCGCGGCTAATGTGTCGAAAGGAACACCGGCCCGGCTGGCGAGGTTGGTCGCGCCGCTCTGCGCGGTTTGAACGAGCGCGCGGCTGAAGGCGGCGGGGTCCGGCGCGAAATGGTCGCTTGCCCAGCGGACCAGTGCCCACCCGCTGCCGTACACATTGACATCGGCGCGCGGGCTGCCAACCGGGGTACGGTCTTCCACAGCGGAGAGGTGGTTCGACAGAAAGTAGAAGTGATCCGTCATCACGACCGGCCGGTCGGCGCATGTTGCCGAACCGGAGCCTGCCTCGCAGGCGAGAACCGGTTGGAAGCCGAGGTTTTGCTGTGGCGCCAACCCGTAGAGCGAATAGATCCACACCTCCTCGGCGAGCATGGCGGTCGCCTCCTCGAGCCATGCCTCCTCGTACCCAAAGGCGCCCCCGGTAGCCGCGTTCTTGAAGCGATGCGCGTATGAGGCCAGGTGCTTCACCTCATGCACCAGCGTCGAGCGGGTACGCAGGCGCCAATTCTCGGCGGTGCCCGCATCCGCCGGTACGTCGGAATAGAACAATTCGGCTGCATTGCTGGCCGCGCACTGCGGCACGAAATCTACCGAGCTGACGAACCCCTTGATGCCCTCGAGCTCGTTCACACGCGGGGTGAACAACATGATGAGCCGCCCGTTCGCATCTAGAAACTGATCGTACGCCAGCGGATCCGCGAAGTTGTTCTTGACCAGCAGGTGCATGCCGGTGTCGTACTCCTGGCCCAGCTTAGATAACTGCACATCTACCTGTCCCGCGGTGGGTGATGCTGTGTCCTCGAGTACAATTGCAAAGGTGCCCGAGTAGACCACCCGCGCCTGAAGCGCGGTAAAATCAGCGCACAGGTCGCCGTCGATGTCCGGGAACTTGGCGGGCAGGATATC
>JBBSMO010000475.1:0-2948 GCA_038233155.1 Longimicrobiales bacterium | reverse complement strand
TCTTCGAGGCGAGCCGCTCGAGCAATACGCTTCGCAGATGATCGTGCTCGCCCACGCTCATTCCAGCCGTCGATATCACCGCGTCGCAGCCCGACGCCGCGAGCAGGTGGTCGCGGATGGCGGCGGGGTCGTCCGGCGCGATGCCGAGATCCACCACGTCGAAACCGGCGCCGCGAAGCCTTGCGGCGAGTGCATAGCTGTTCGAGGAGACGATCTTCCGCCCCGCCAGGACCTCGTCGAATTGGAGGACGCTGACCAGCTCGTTTCCCGTAGATAACACGCCCACCCGCGGGCGCCGGAATACCTGCAGGCTGCCGCGGCCGAGGGAGGCGGCGAGGCCGATATCGGCTGCGGAGATCACCCGCCCGGGCGAGAGCACCTCTGATCCGTTTCGCACGTCCTCTCCGCGTGGCCGGATGTTGCGCCCGGCATCGCTGCCTTGCCCGACTCGCACCCGCGGCACCCCAAGGGTCCCCGGCGGTGCGGCGGCAGTGTGTTCGACGCGTACGACACTGTCCGCACCCTCGGGGACGGGCGCGCCCGTCATGATGCGGGCAGCCTGTCCGTCACCAATGGGGCGCGATGGAAAACCCCCCGCGGGAATGTCGTCCACAATCTCGAGCAAGACGGGGGCGCCGGCAGACGCCTTGCGGATGTCGGCGCCCCGCACTGCGAAGCCGTCCATGGCACTGTTGTCCCACGGCGGCAGATCGAGGGTGGCGCGGACCGGTTCGGCGAGTACATAGCCGAGGCAATCGGCCAGCTCGCGCCCGGCTGGCTCAAGCGGGCGGACGTCCGCGGCAATGCGCTGCCAAGCCGCGGCGGGGGTCAGCCAATCCGCGGGATCGCGATCTCTCATCCGGCGGCTCGCGCAGCGAACGCCTGCGCCAGATCGGCCAGTTCGATTACGTGGCTCCCGCGTACTGGGTCACCCGCCAGAGGGATGATCCGTTGCGCGGCCGCCATGCAATTCACATCGGTGACTATAGCGAGAGTCGAGGCGCCATCTCCCGAGCCGCCGCTGCTCGCTGCGACCGGTTGGTCGTGTACCGCGGAGCGTACGATCTCGATTTTCGGAAAGGGGCCGTGCTTGTAGCCTTCCACGAGTATCAGGTCGTAGCCGCGACCCCCAAAGGCGTGCTGGATTGCGGGGAGCGGCTCCGGCTCGCCATCTGGGCATTCCATCACCAGAGCCAAGCGGCTGCCGCCGATCAGGAGAACTGCCTCGGCCCCGCCCTCGTGAAGGTGCCGCCAGCTATCCGTGCCGGGGTGATCTATCGAGAAGGCGTGATGGCCGTGCTTGACGGTCGCTATCCGCAGCCCGCGCCGCCGGAGTTCGGCGGCGAGATGCACGAGCAGCGTAGTTTTGCCGCTGTTCTTGCGCCCGACTACCGAAAGGATGGGGGGGAGCTCAGAGGCCGTTATCGAGGGCGATGCGCCGGGCGATGTCGAAGTCACGCGCGGTATTCACATTGAAGAAGAGATGATCGGGGTCGCCATAGCGTTCAACGTCGGCGGCCGGGAGGATGCGCGGGCCGAGTTCCGCGAGCAGCGCGCGCAACGAGTGCTCGCCCCGGCCGATGCGTACCCCGACGGGTCCCAGCGCTTCCACCGGATACAAGGTGCAGAGTGGCTCGGCATCTCCCGACCGGTTCGCTGGCGCTACCGCGGTACCCGGCGAAGCTTTCGCTAAGGCCACCAGCCCGCGCAGCAGCGGCGCGCCGAGCAGCGGTGTATCGCAGGCGATGCAGAGCACGTGAGATGCCGTGCGCTCGTCACCCCATTCAAGGGCGCGTTGGACTCCCGCCAGCGGACCCGCTCCCTCTGCCCGATCACGAAGCACCGTGCAATCGAGGGGGGGCAGCCGGGTCTCGTGCGCCGCGACGACGGCGACCTCGTCAACAGCCTGAAGAAGAGTTTCGATCGTGCGGCTCAGCATGGTGGTGCCGCCGAATTCCGCGAGCATCTTGGGTGAGCCGAAGCGGCTGCTGCGCCCCCCGGCCATCACCGCCCCCAGGATTGTGCGGATGGTGCTACCCGCCTGCTCGGGCCGGCTCGAACGAATCTCCATCTTCGGAAGCTACTCTACGCGTTACACGCTCTCAAGTGGAAAAGGTGCGGAACGCTCTTTGCGCCCGCTCTCCGGCAGCAACGCTCCGCGGGCACGCCCTCAACCAAAGGCCGCGGGACCCGCACAATCGACACCCACAGAACGAGGGAACGGCGATGGCTCGATACGACAGGCAAATTGGCAACCGCTTTTCCGGTGCCCGCTACGACCGTGACCTTGCCTGGAGCCAGCACCGGGCGGAAGCGACGAACTCACCCGGCTTCTGGGGGCGGGGTGTGGGGCTGTACAGAGCTTGGGGTACGCAGTGGGAAGCGCCCCCGCCCTCGGGAGGCAGCGGCTACGACCGCGGCTTCGGCCGCCAGGCTCGGGGATACGATGCATCCTATGGCCGCCACCGCGGAGACGCCGAAATCCGGCAATTGGTAAGGCAGAACCTGCAGCAAGATACCTGGGTAGATGCCGGCCGCATCGAAGTGACCGTTCAGGACGGTGTCGTAACTCTTAGCGGAGAGGTGGACGAATATCTCGTATCACGGTATGCGTGGGACGACGCGTGGGAAGCCGACGGCGTCGAGGGCGTGAACAACGAGATTTCGGTGCGCGACGAGGGAGAGGAATAAGTCGAATGCGGCGGGACCGCTGCCTCGCCACACTCAAGCCAGCCCGCCGCTTGTGCCGGGGGTATGAAACCCCCGGCAAGGCACCGCCCGTCCTGCCGGACGGCACTGCACCAGATCCGCGGGAACTCTGCGTTGCCGTCATTCCGGCGAAGGCCGGATTCCAGGGCTTGCGGCAAGGAGGCCGCGGATAGAGGGTCACCCGCAGCCGCACCATGCCCGCAGGCCCCCGTCCGCGCAGAGGCGGGCTTCGTGTGCTA
>JBBSMO010000474.1:0-2954 GCA_038233155.1 Longimicrobiales bacterium | reverse complement strand
TCCGGTTTCGATGTGGTCTGATACGGCGGGGATGCGGGCGGTGGGGATCACCCAGCGCGGCTGCGGGTCCAGCGATTGTTCCATAGCCTGAAGCTGCTGGAAGACGGCATCGTTGGCGAGCGCCGGATAGGCGTCGCGGTGTTCGGTCATGAAGCGCAGCGGGCGGCGGTCTGCCCCGCCGCCGAGCTCCTCGCCTAGCACCCGCACGAGGCCGCGGCGTCGGTTGTCGTCGAGCCACTCGCTGAAGTAGTGGAGGCGGCTGAGGTACCCCTGCCGTTCGCCGCCCCGGTAGCGCATGCGCTCCATCTCGCGGGCGAAGCGCGGCCACGGCTCGCGCGCCTCGGCAACTGCATCTTCACGAGCCACTCTTGCGATGGCGAGGCAGGATTCTACCCAGCTGACGCAATCGAAGCGGGTGAGCGACAGGGTGAGCGGCTCGGTACGCATCGGGTCACCGCCGGCGTGCAGGTATGCCTCGAGGGTGAAGGCCTCGTACGGGGTGCCGATGGCGAGCTCTCCGACACCGATCGCGGAAGTGCCGACCGGCCCATCAGGCGCGGCGAGCCCGCTCTCGCGGAGTTGCGCCAGCCAAAGCCGGAGGCGGGCGCTGCTTTGCGGGTCGGGCGGCGCGGGCTGCGAGCGGAGCACGCTGTCGGCAGGGGCCGGAGGCGCACCGGCAGCTTCGGCAGCCGCGCCGCCCCCGGCACCATCGCGGCAGGCGCGGAGCGGAAGCGGGAGTGCGAGAGCAGCGGCCACGGCGGCGGCATTGCGCAGCAGGTCACGGCGGGAGAGGGACATGGGGTGATTGCGGTAGGGGTGCGGATCGTGTGTGCGCGTGGTGCGGGAGACGCGTCAGTATGGGGCTCGCGCCGCGCTACGGGTAGAGTGCGGGAGACGCCCCGGCCGGGTACCGGCTTACGTGGCGGCTCCATCTGTGCCGTCAGATTCCACGATGATAGTGAGCAGGCGGTCCAGCTTCGAGAGCCGCTCGCCCTCGTCGCGGGACACCAGCAGCTCCTGCTGCCATCTCGGGTTGATACGGATGTACTGCGCGAGCTGGAAGGAAGTTTCGCTGCCGGTGTCGATCCCGACTTCCGCGGGGTTGTCGGCGAGGCGGTCGATTACGCGGGTGAAGAGATCTAGCGAACGCCGGCGCCGCTCAGCCAAGTCGCCCGGCGAGAGCTGTACATCCGGATATTCATCCACCAACCCTTCGTAGTACATGGAAGATGACTCGATGCCGTCATCGATCTGGAACCGGTCATGGCCCAGCGTGAGCACCAGCGAGCGGCCGTCGGGAAGGGGGCGGAACTCGAGGATCTCGGCGATGCATCCCACGCGCCCCTGGTCCGGGGCGAAGGGTCCCAGTTCGTCCGAGTCGTGATAAACCAGGCCGAAGCGGTTGTCGCTCTCTACACAGTGCGCGACCATCTGCCGGTAGCGCGGCTCGAAGATGTGCAGCGGCATGCGCGCTCCTGGCAGGAGCACGACCGGCAGCGGAAATAGCGGAAGGCGGCGCATGAACTACGGTGCGGAGTGCGAAGTGCGAAGGCGGCCCGTCTCGTCTTGGCCGCGCGCGGTCACCCACCGCCGGCACATCTGGTGAATGGGCTGGGATCGCAAGGAGTTGTCGTGGGTGCGCACGCGGCATGCCGCGCCAACTGGCTACTCGAACAGCTCGTCTACGGCAAAGCGCCAGCCGGGCACAGCGGGTTCGGCATCAGCGGTCTCGCCGCGGCGGAAGATCCGCGGCGCTTCGGGCGTGCCGGCGCCGTAGGCACGGATCTCTTCCTCCCGCAGCACATCTACGTCCCAAACGACCAGGGTGCCCGCAGCGAAGTAGTCGGCACGCTTGGCCTGCAGCTCGCGCTCGGCCCGGGGACCATAGCTGCCTTCCCTGCGCACGTCGGCCGCGAACGGGGGACCGCCTTCCATGAACCTACCGCCGGTTGGCGGGCCGGTGTACCAGGCGGCGTCGGGACTGAACGACTTGCGGTGCGGAAGGTCGACGGCGAAAGCCGCGTTGTCAGTGATGGTGAAGCCGCCGCCGATCTCACGTTCGTACCGGCTGAGGCTGAGAACGATGGCCAACGCGGCACGATTGGGCAAAAAACCGGTAGGCGCCATGAGCAAGATCTCTCCGTTGATGATCTCCGCCTTGTTGGCAACCTCGTACAGATCGTCGACAGTGGCCTCGCGCTGCAGCTTCAGGATCTCCATCTACGCTCCTCACTGGGTGCGGCGAATGTCAAATCTGCGAGGTCCAGCGCTACAGGGGGTCGCATGTGCGGAGGACCACCAGGCGCTCTGGCGGGACGCGCCATACTACCCGAACAGGTCGTCTACGGGAAAGCGCCAGCCGGGAAGCGCGGGTTCGGCATCAGCGGTCTCGCCGCGGCGGAAGATCCGCGGCGCTTCGGGCGCGTCGGCGCTGTACGCACGGATCTCTTCCGCTCGCAGCACATCTACGTCCCATACGACCAGGGTGCCCGCAGCGAAGTAGTCGGTGCGCTTGGCGGCCATTGCCCGTTCCGCTTTGGGACCGTAATCTTTCTCGCTGCGCACCTCGACCGCGAACACCGGCGCACCCTGCAAGAACTTCGCGCCGGCGCGCGGGCCCCAGTACCATGCGGCATCTGGGCTGAAGGAGCGGCGGTTCGGCAGAGAGACGATGAAACCGACGTTGTCAGCGTATGCCCGGCCACCGCCATGTTGCCGTTCGTGCTGCTTGAGGTTGAAGAAAACGTTGCCGCTTGCGGTGCCATGCAGATCCCCTGTAGGACTCATCAGAACGAGCTTGCCGCCGACGATTTCCGCTTTTCGGTCGATCCCGTTCAGATCATCGACCGTCGCCTCTCGCCCGGGATGTGTTGTGCTCATCGCTTTCCCTTGTCGGTGTCGTGCACTTCGCATATTGCACTCCGCACTTGCAGTTCATCCGCCGCAGTGGTGGA
>JBBSMO010000473.1:0-2963 GCA_038233155.1 Longimicrobiales bacterium | reverse complement strand
GGCGGGTGTAGAGGCGCAGAGCAGGGTTGAGCTTCAATACGTGCAGCTCGAGCGGCAACTCTGCCCGGTTGGCTTCTTCCCGGAGTTCGGTGAGCAGGCGTGTCCCAATCCCCTGCCCCTGAAACGCGGGGAGGATCTCGATGCTGGCGAGGAAGATGCGTTCGGGACAGCGCTGCACGAGACGGCTGCCGACCGCCAGACCCGCGAGTATCACGACGTGGCATTCCGACACGTCTAACTGGTCGCGGAAGTGGCGTCGTTGCCGGGCATCATCCCACCCCCAGATTCGCTCGACGTACGGGCGCATCGAGTCGCGGTGCAGCGACCAGAGGAACTCCGAGTCTGCCGGTGTGGCGCGGCGGGTGTGCAGCATATCCAACTTCAGCTCAGCCACCTCTGCTCGCCCCTCCTCTCCTTACAACCCTCCATAGCGGATCTTTTGCACCACGTCGGCACTAGCCGCCAGCCGCGGGATGACGAGAAAGCTGCACCCTGCGCTTGCGACCAGGGCGGCGAGTGACCAAACCATCCATTGTTTCATCGCGATTCCACGTGCGGGGTAACAAGTTCCGAGGCCGGCGCGGCGCGGCCGCGCGTGTGCCCCGTCTTCCCGTACAACGGCTCATCCACCTGTTTTCTGACACTTTTGCGAATCCGCCCCGCTCCGGCAAGCGGATTGCTACGCCCGGAGCTGTGCGCTATTTTTCGCCGCCTGAACCAAGCGCCATCTCCCCTAGCCCTACCATCGTGAGCAGCGTTTTTTCTAATACATTCGTTCCCCGTCACATTGGCCCAAACGAAGAACAGATTGCGCAGATGCTGGCCGTTCTCGGCTACTCATCTCTCGATGAGCTGATCTCCGCGACGGTGCCGGGCCCGATCCGGCTGCGGAAACCGCTCGCCCTCGGTCCGCCGCGCACGGAAGAGGGGGTGCTCGCGGAATTGCGCGGCATGGCGAGCGGCAACCGCATCTTCCGTTCATATATAGGAATGGGGTATCACGGCTGCGTCACGCCGCCGGTAATCTTGCGTAACGTTCTGGAAAACCCGGCGTGGTACACCGCGTACACGCCGTACCAGGCGGAAATCGCGCAGGGGCGGCTCGAGGCGCTGCTCAACTTCCAAACCATGGTGGCGGATCTCACTGGCCTGCCCATAGCCAATGCATCGCTGCTGGACGAGGCGACCGCCGCGGCGGAGGCGATGGCGATGTGCTACGGCGCGCGCGGCAAGCCAGGGCGCGAGATGTTCTTCCTAGCGGAAGATTGCCACCCGCAGACGATCGCCGTGGTGCAGACGCGCGCCGCCGCCCGGGGGATCGAAGTCACAACGGGCGACCCGGATACATTCGACTTCGGCGAGAACTGTTTCGCCGCGCTGATCCAGTTTCCAGCGACCGACGGGCGGCTGAGGGATCCGCACGCATTCTGCGAGCGCGTACACGCCGCCGGCGCGCTGGTCGCCGCCGCCGCCGACCCGCTGGCTCTGACGCTGCTCGAGCCGCCCGGCGATTGGGGGGCGGATGCAGCGGTCGGGAGTACCCAGCGGTTTGGGGTGCCGATGGGGTATGGCGGCCCGCACGCGGGGTACTTTGCCACGCGCGACGAGTTCAAGCGCCAGATCCCCGGGCGCATCATCGGCGTATCGAGGGATGCGGAGGGCAACCCGGCGCTACGCATGGCGCTGCAAACGCGCGAGCAGCACATCCGCCGGGAAAAGGCGACCAGCAACATCTGCACGGCGCAGGTGCTGCTCGGGGTGATCGCCAGCATGTACGCCGTATATCATGGTCCTGAAGGGCTGCGGGCGATAGCGCGGCGGGTGCACGAGCACGCGCGCCGCTTCGCGGCGGGCGTCAGCGGCAGCGGCGGCGGCGTGGTGCACGACCACTTCTTCGACACGGTGCGCGTCCAGCTCGGCGACCGTAAGGACGAGGTGATCTCCGCCGCCGCGGGGCGCGGCATCAACCTCCGCCCGTTGGACGATGACAGCGTCTGCGTCGCCTTCGACGAAACCGTCGGCGACAGCGATGTAGATGATCTGTTGGCGGTGTTCGCCGCCGGCCCGGCGGGTGCGCCCGAATCGCCGAGCGACGCGATCCCTGCCGAGCTGCTGCGCACCTCTGACTTTCTGCAGCACCCGGTCTTCAACACGCATCATTCCGAGACGGAGATGCTCCGTTACCTCCGCTCCCTTGAGGAAAAGGATTTCTCGCTCGTACACGGGATGATCCCGCTCGGCTCTTGCACGATGAAGCTGAACGCGACGGCCGAAATGATCCCCGTTACCTGGCCGGAGTTCGGGCGCCTGCACCCCTTCGCACCCGCGGATCAGGCCGCCGGGTATGCCGAACTCTTCCGGCAGCTCGAGGCGGACCTGGCGGAGATCACCGGCTTCGCCGCCGTTTCGCTCCAGCCGAACGCCGGGTCGCAGGGCGAGTACGCGGGGCTGCTGACGATCCGGGCGTATCACGAGGCGCGCGGCGAAACCGGCCGCGACGTGTGCCTGATCCCCGGCTCGGCGCACGGGACGAATCCGGCCAGTGCCATCATGGCGGGGATGCGGGTGGTGGTCGTCCGCACCGACGACGACGGCAACATCGACGTGGCGGATCTGCGGGCGAAGGCGGCCGGGCACAGCGGCGACCTCGCGGCGCTGATGGTCACCTATCCCTCGACGCACGGGGTGTTCGAGACGGAGATCGTAGAGATCTGCCAGATCGTGCACCAGCACGGCGGCCAGGTCTACATGGATGGCGCCAATATGAATGCGCAGGTGGGGCTCTGCCGCCCGGGCGATTTCGGTGCGGATGTCTGCCACCTGAACCTGCACAAGACGTTCTGCATCCCCCACGGCGGCGGCGGGCCCGGCATGGGCCCCATCGGTGTCGCGGAGCACCTGGCCCCCTTTCTCCCCCGCCACCCGGTGATCGACGTCGGCGGTGCGCAGGGGATCGGCGCGAT